>MGWR01000047.1 GCA_001801085.1 Gallionellales bacterium GWA2_60_142
GAGGGAGCCCCCATGCTGTTTTGTAGCCGGCCATCGGCGTAAAGATTCTTAATCTGAACCTGACCCCTTATCGGTTGCTAGGCCTTCCAGAAACCGCTGCCGGACGGCATCGCGTTGCTGAACGCGGTGCAGGATGTGTATCTGGACAAGAAGGTGACGGTGGCGTGATGCCGGTCAACGGATAGACGGCCTTAGGCCGTCTATCCGTAGCACAGGCCAACCTACAATCTAGCCCACCGCATTGATTCTATTTTTGTTTTACTCTCTGAGAAAAAGCGATTGATAAAGCTTCAAGAACATCAGTCCGATATACCAAACAACAGTCCACCCCAAAGCTATTACTAATGCGCCGGGGTAAACCCACATCATTACGAACGCTGGCGGTACAATAAAATCGCGTACATGAAATACAAACCAACCATGAATGCCGTTTAAAAAAACTAAAGTGCAGTAGCCTGCACACAAAACACCAAATAAAACGGAGCTAACGATGGCTAACCGCATCCCCCATATTCCCCATTTATCCTTTAATCGATCCCACACCTCTCGCCGGTCTGCTATACGCCCACGTTTCATCACAAACCACAAAACCGATCTCAAGTTATAAGCCACCACTCCCCAGACGCCGATTCCAACCATGTTGGTATAAAACCGCTCCGGCATCGGGCCATCCATGAATGGCTTGGTAATACCGAGTCCGATGAACCGCAAACTATCGATAATCGGGGTAAGAAAGTAATCCACCGCCGCCAAAGTCTCTGGGCTTTTTGATGCAATTAGCGAATAGAGGATAAGCAAGCCCGCAGTGATAAAAACATAGGGCTTCTGTCGAAACCACGTTCTTTCTTTTTGAGATTGCATCCCCAAAGAGGTGCTGGCACCAAAATCGCCTTGCCCACTGATTTCATTGATACTGGTTTTCATGTAACTCTCCCTAGCTCAATCCCCGAACCATTCAAAACCAAGGGACAATGAATGCCGATTGGAGCCAGTTCGATCATCTGCCCTAAGCCGTCCCGCCCACCGTCAACCCGTCTATCCGCAACGTAGGCTGCCCCACGCCGACCGGGACGCTCTGGCCTTCCTTGCCGCAGGTGCCGACGCCAGAATCCAGAGTCATGTCGTTGCCTATCATAGAGACGCGAGTCAGCGCATCCGGGCCGTTGCCGATCAGCGTCGCGCCCTTGACCGGGCGGGTGATCTTGCCGTCTTCGATCATGTAGGCTTCGGTGGTGGAGAACACGAACTTGCCGCTGGTGATGTCCACCTGGCCGCCGCCGAAGTTCACCGCGTACAGGCCGTGCTTCACCGAGGCGATGATCTCTTCGCGGGTCTTGTCGCCGTTGAGCATCATGGTGTTGGTCATGCGCGGCATCGGCAGGTGGGCGTAGGATTCGCGCCTCGCGTTGCCGGTCACCGGCACGTTCATCAGTCTGGCGTTCAGGCTGTCTTGCAAATAGCCCTTGAGGATGCCGTCTTCGATCAGCGTGGTGGCTTGCGTGGGGTTGCCTTCGTCGTCCATTTGCAGCGAGCCGCGTCTTGTCGCGATGGTGCCGTCGTCCACGACGGTGACGCCCACCGCCGCGACGCGTTCACCGACGCGGCCGGAGAAGGCCGAGCTGCCCTTGCGGTTGAAGTCGCCTTCGAGTCCGTGGCCGATGGCTTCGTGCAATAGGATGCCGGGCCAGCCGCAGCCGAGCACGACGGTCATCTCGCCCGCCGGAGCCGGGCCGGCGTCGAGGTTGACCGTCGCCTGATGCACCGCCTGTTCGGCATAGCGGCGCAGCATCGCGTCGTCGAAATAGCCGTAGTCGAAACGTCCGCCGCCGCCTGCGGAGCCTTGCTCACGCTTGCCGTTGCTCTCGACGATGACCTGTACCGACAGGCGTACCAGCGGACGGATGTCGGCGTTCAGCAGGCCATCGTTGCGCGCGACCATCACCACCTCGTATTCGCCGGCGAGGCTGGCCATCACCTGGGTGACGCGCGGATCGAGCGCGCGCGCGTAGCGTTCGATCCGCTCCAGCAACGCGACCTTGTCGGCGTCCTTCAGGCTGGCGATAGGGTCGTGCGGCAAATAGATC
The DNA here is from genome assembly GCA_001801085.1 of Gallionellales bacterium GWA2_60_142. Taxonomy (GTDB): domain Bacteria; phylum Pseudomonadota; class Gammaproteobacteria; order Burkholderiales; family Gallionellaceae; genus Gallionella. The sequence continues at coordinate 2,085 of MGWR01000047.1, forward strand.
GAACGACGCGAACCGTGGCGCATCGTGGGCACGGATTGCGTGCCGCCTTGTCTGGCAATCGCACGGGTGGCCTGCGCCGCGCTCTCCAGCGCATTCAGGCTGATGTCGTCGGAGTAGGCGAACGCGGTCTTCTCGCCGCTGACTGCGCGAACGCCGACGCCCTGGTCGATGTGGAAGCTGCCGGACTTGACGATGCCTTCTTCCAGCGACCAGCTCTCGGCGCGGCTGTACTGGAAATACAGGTCGGCGTAGTCGAGCCGGTGCGCCATCATGCTGGCGAACACCTTTTCGATGTGTTGCGATTCGATGGAATACGGCGTCAGCAGCGATTGCTGGGCGGTGGCGAACAGGGTGTCGAACGGTGCGGCTGTTTTCATGGTATTCATCCTAGCAACCGTAAATGATGCGATGCGACAGCGCGGGCAGACTGGCGCGCAGGCTGGTTTGATATGAGGGATTGATGTCGGCGAGCACCACGCCGGAGCCGCGCGGCAGTTGATCCAATATCCGCCCCCATGGATCGACGACCATGCTGTGGCCGTGCGTTTCGCGTCCGTTGACGTGGTAGCCGCCTTGCGCTGCGGCGATCATGTAAGAAAGATTTTCGATCGCGCGGGCGCGCACCAGCGGCTCCCAGTGCACCTTGCCGGTGGTCGCGGTGAACGCGGACGGCAGCACGATCACGTCGACCTCTTTCATCGCACGGAACAGCTCGGGGAAGCGCAGGTCGTAACACACCGCAAGACCGATGCGCCCGAACGGGCTGTCGATCACCACCACTTGCTTGCCCGGCTCTATCGTCCGCGCTTCGTTGTAACTCTCGTTGCCCAGTTCCAGGTTGAACAGGTGGATCTTGTCGTAGCGGCCGACCTGCTCGCCGAGCTCGTTGTACACCAGGCAGCTGTTCAGCACCTTGTCCGGCGATTTCGCCGCCAGCGGGATGGAACCGCCTATCAGCCATATCTTGTGTTGTCTTGCCGCCTCGGCGAGGAAGGACTGGATCGGCCCCGATCCCGGCTGCTCGCGCACCGCGACCTTCTCCTGCTCGTCCATGCCCATGATCGCGAAGAACTCCGGCAGCACTACCAGCTTCGCCCCCTGTTCGGCGGCCTTGGCGATCAACCGCTTCGCCTCGTTCAGATTGCCCGCAACGTTGGGCCCGGAGGCCATCTGGATCGCGGCGACCTTGTAGGCACCGGCTTGTGCGGCGATGCGTTGCTGAGTGGGATTTCCGTGCGACATGTTTGCTTTCTCTGTTATTTCTGGGTGTTGGATTTGGCGGCGACCTGTCCTGCTTTGGTTACGACAGGGTCGTCCCATGTGCCGCCGACATTGTATTCAAACGACACCATCTTATCGAGCGGATTGCCCAATACCTTGTTGACCAGCAGCGCGCCGAGGCCGACCGCAGGCCCGGCGGCGAAAGCGCCCAGCAACGACACGCTGTCGCCCACCGTCGGCAGGATCGCCACACGCAAGTCCTGCGTTTCCCGATTCAGATCGACGCTGCCCTTCATCGTCACCTTGGCGGATGAGCCGTCAATGCGGAAATCCTGCGTCCGGATCACGCCGTCACTGATGGTCGCATTGCCCTCGATGCGATCGAACTCGAAGCCGTCGCTGAACACGTCGGTGAAATCCAGCGTGATGCGCTTCGGGAGAGATTGCAGACTGAGCACGCTGAGCAGTTTGCCCATGCCCGGCTTCATCTTGAGGAACTGGCCCTTCTCGGCGTCCAGCCTGAGCGCACCGCCCAGCGTCGCGTAGTTGAAATCCTGCGGCGCGCCGTTCCAGGAAACATTGGCGACCAGCTTGCCCTTGCCCGCCTTGACGGTATCCGGATAACCCGAGCGCGACAGCATCTTGCCGGCATCGCCGATCTGCAGTTGCAGATTGGCGTCGGTGCGCGCGTTCCGCTCCGAACCGTGCCATACCCCGTCGCCGACCAGGCTGCCGTCCGGATTGACGATGCTCAGGCGGCGCAGCCGCCAATCCTTACCTTCGGGATGTCCGACCAGATCGACGCGCCCGACCTGCTTGCCGTCCACCTTCAGGTTCTCGATGGAAATCTGCAAAGCCGGCAGGTTATCGGGCGACGCCTGCGGCAGTTCCGGCTGCGCCGGGCTTGCCGGTGCGCGGCCGCCCTCGCCCCAAACGACATTCTGCAAGCGCGCCGTCAGCTTGCCCTCGCCGCGCGGCTGCCATTCCACCTCGCCGTTCAGCACGCTGCTGGACAGGCGCGCCGCCAGCCCTTCGCCGCGAGCGCCGGCATCGATATACAGATTGTCCACCTGCATGCCGAAGCCGGACGCCTTGCCTACGCGCAGTTCGGCTCCGCCGACGAGAAATGCCGCGTCGCCGTCCGCCGCGCCCGACAGGCCGCCCCAGCCCTCCAGCGACAACTGCGGCAAGCGCCCGACCAGCCACACGCCGTCCCTGCGCAGCCATTTGCCGAAGTCTCCCGTCTGGTTGAATGCGACGACGCCATGCTTGACCGCCATCGCGCCATCCTCGTCGCGCCGCAGCAATCGCGCATTCAGCAACCTCCCTAATTTAACTTCGACCGTATCCTGCCCCTCGGCCACGATGCGCTTCTCGACGCGCAACGGCATCGCCTCGGCCGCCCGCTTGGCGAAAGGCTGCGGCAGTGTCGAAGCGATGCCCTGCAGGTTGGAGTTGATAACCAGTTCCGCGGATTTCTTCACCACGGAGATATCGGCATCCCATGGCGCGCTGCCGTGCAATCGCAGCAGGAACGGACTCGGGTCGGTTTTGCGCAGCGCATCGAGGTCGATGCGCCCCCGCGCGCTGGCATGCAGCACGCCGCCCTCTTCGCTGCGCAGGTCTATCGTGGCGGGACCGCCCAGTATGTTCGATTGCACCTTATCGGCCGACACGCCAGCCTCGGTGAACGACAGCGTGCCGCGCGTGTTGCGCAATAGCGGTGCGCCGCCGCCCAGATCGATGTCGTTCCCCTGCGCCTGATACGCACCGGCGACCTTTACCGGCGACTCGCCCTGCAGCGGAACGCGCACGAACAAATCGAGATGCCCGTTGCCGGTCGCGCTCATGCCGTCGGTGAAGCCGTCTATGTAGCTGCGCACCGGGCTGTGCTGGATGAACTGCAAGAAAGTGTCGCCGGGCGCGATGGCCACGCCCCGGATTTCCAGCGGCAGGTCCGCGCTCATCATGTCGGGAATGGCGACGTTCAGATTCTGCAACTGCGCGCCGAACATGGTCGCCGCAGGCGCCTTGACCTCCAGCTTGTTGCCGCGTATCCAGAATTCGCCGTCGATATGCTCGATGCGCGGCCAGTCCTTGCCGAATTCCAGCACGGCATCCCGCGCATGACCGCCGATTTCCAGCAGCGCATCCTCGGTTCCATCCAGCGGGAAGTCGCTCAGGTTGCCCTTCACCCGCACGCGGAAATCATCGGTGCGTCCGGCCAGCAGCGCGCCCTTCAGCCAGTCGTTGTCTTCCTTGTCGAGTGCGACCAACGGCGTGTAACGATAAGCCTTGGTGACATCGCCGCGCGTCAGCGCGACGGTCAGGTCCAGCACGCCCAGCGTGCCCGTCTTCGTCCGGTAACTGCCGTACAGATTGCCGGCCAGATCGGCGTTGGTCACGGCGACATTATCGACCTCCACCAGCGTCTCGCCGCCGCGCTTGCGTTCCCAGGCGACCTGTCCGGTCAGCGTCGAGAAAGACAGCGCCTCGGGCATCGCATCCGGCGCATCGACCACCAACTGGCGCGAGTCGATAATCAGGTTGCCGCCCTCCTCGTTGCCGTCCACCTCGAACGACAAGCCGGAAAGTCCGGGCATCTGTCCAACATGGCGCACCGCGAGATTGTCGAAGCGTCCCTTGATCCGGTATCCGGCCGGACTGGCCAGCGCCCCCTGCCAGCGCAGATCCAGGCCAGACAAGCTGCCTTTCGGCGCATAGGCCTCCAGTTGCGCGCGCAACGCGGCATCCAGCGGCACGAAGCCCGCCAGCGCGGACAGCGTTTCCAGTTGCAGCAGATTGGCGCGCATCTCGCCGCCCGCCTCCTTAATCTTTCCCGCAGCGATGCGCAGATAAAAATCGGTGGGGGGCAATGCCGTCCCGTTTTGCAAGCGCATCGACAAACGCTTGGTGGACACTTCCAGATCGCCCTCGTTGTCTTTCCACACGGCTCGGCCGCGCAGGTCGAGCATCGCCAGTTCCGGCACATCCTCGGCCAGCTTGGTCACCACGTCGCGCAGTTCCACATCCGCGGTAACTTCGTTCACCTTGCCCTGCGCGATGCCCAGCCAGCCGCGCAACGCGCCGCGCCCTCGGCTGAATTCGCGCGGCAGGTCCAGCCACGGACGCCATGCGGTCACATCGGTGTAATCCAGTCTGGTGTATATCTGTCCGCGCCACTGGGCCAGATCGTCGAGGCTTTCGCCGCGAAAATCGCCGCGCAGATCCAGCGGAGTGGAGAGTTCCTCCGGCGGCAAGGCTTGCAGTGCGAAGCGGTGCCGCCCGAAGAAATTATCGATGCGCAGGTTGACGCGCTTCAATGCCAACGGCGGCGCGGCGCGGCGCTCGTCCAGCCAGACGATGTTCGCATCATGCACGGCCATATGCGACTGGCGCAGCAGCCAGTCGGCCAGATTGTTGTCGCGGCCCCTGCCCGACAGCGCCACGCCGCCGATGAAGAAGCGGCCCTGCGCATCGCGGCGCACCAGCAACTCGGGCTGATCGACGTCCAGACTGGCCAGTCGCAACTCGGCCGTAATCAGCGACAGCCACGACACGCTGCCGTCGATGCGCGGCAGCGTCAGCGCAGGCCGCCCCTGTGCGTCGAGGATGCGCACGTCGGTCAGGTTCAGGCGCGGACGCAGGCCTTGCCAGTCGCCCTCGACTTTCGCGATCGTCACCGGGTTGCCGATTGCCGCAGATAGCGATGCGACGATGCGGTCGTGATACTGCCCGATATCCGGCATCAGCCAATAGCGCACCACGATGATGGCGGCCGCCATCAGCACCGCCATGGCTGCCGACGCGGCAATCGCGAGTCGGGTCAACCAGTTCAGGCTATGCCACAGCAGTCGGACGGGAAGCGAATTCAGCATCGATAGATCAGGGCGCAACGCGCAGGAATGATGGTCTGGGACTTATAATCGAAAAAACATCGCGCATTCTAACTTGAAATGAATACCTCACACCCGCCCTCCGCAAGCTTTGCCGACCTGTTGCAACACACCGTGGATTGCAGCCGTTACGCCAGACGCGTACTGGAAACAGACTCCTATTTACAGAATTGGTTGCAGGAAAACTACGCCACACCCTGCGACCGCAGCGAGATGCTGGCGCTGTTGCAGCAATCCGGTCTGAATCTCGACGAAGAAACCGACCTGTCGCGCGCGGTGCGCCGCTTGCGCAAGCGGGTGATGGTCAAGCTGATCCTGCGCGACCTGAACGGTTTGTGCGACCTGAACGAAGTGATGCAGGCGATGACCGCGCTGGCCGAAGTCTGCGTGCGACAGGCCCAAGGCTGTTTGATGCGCGCGATGCAAGAACAGTACGGTAGCCCGATAGGCGAAGCCAGCGGCACGCCGCAAGAGTTGCTGGTGATCGGCATGGGCAAGTTGGGTGGCGGCGAGCTGAACGTCTCCTCCGACATCGACCTGATCTTCGTCTATCCCGAAGACGGCGAAACCGACGGCGCACGCAAACTGAGCAATCACGAGTTCTTCACCAAACTGGGGCGTCGCCTGATCAACATCATCAACGATCTCACCGCCGACGGCTACGTGTTCCGCGTGGACATGCGACTGCGCCCCTACGGCGACAGCGGCCCGCTGGTGATGAGCTTCGCCGCGCTGGAGGAATATCTGGTCAGCCAGGGGCGCGAATGGGAGCGCTACGCCTGGATCAAGGCGCGCGTGATCTCGCCTGCGGAAAATCCGCATATCGACGAACTCTCCGAACTCACGCAACCCTTCGTGTTCCGCAAGTACCTCGACTTCGGCGCAATCGATTCGATGCGCAAACTGCACGCGCAGATCCGTCAGGAAGTACAGCGCCGCGACCGGCTGAACAACGTCAAGCTCGGCCCCGGTGGCATTCGCGAAATCGAATTCACCGCGCAGGTGTTCCAGTTGATACGCGGCGGCCGCGACGCCAAGCTGCGCATCCGCCCGACGCAACAGGTCTTGCAGGTGCTGGTCGCCAACGGACAACTCGATGCGGAAGTCGCTGCCGATCTCGACGCCGCCTATGTATTCCTGCGCAATCTGGAACACCGGCTGCAATATCTGGACGATCAGCAAACGCAGGAGATGCCGGAAAAGCCCGAAGACCAGGCCGTCATCGCCAAGGCGATGGGCTACGCGGATTACGCCGCGTTGCAGGAACCGCTGGATCGCCATCGCGCACTGGTCAGCCGCCAGTTCGAACACATCTTCGGCGAACCGAAGGAAGAACAGAAAGACGCGCAAACATGGCGCGAAGGCGTGACCGCCGAAGAACTGGCTTCTCATCTGGAAAGCCTGGGCTACCGCGCCGCGCCGGAGACCGCGCAACGCCTGCTGCAATTGCGCGAAGGCATACGCTACCGCCAATTGCCCGATCTCAGCCGCCAGCGGCTGGATAAGCTGATCCCGCAATTCATCGCCCAGAGCGCGCAACAAGGGGACTCGGACGTGACGCTGGCCCGTGCGCTCGGACTGCTGGAAGGCGTCAGCCGCCGCGCCGCCTACCTCGCCTTCCTGTCCGAATATCCGCAGGCGCTGCAACGGCTGGTGCGACTGGTCGCCGCGAGCAGTTGGACAGCCGAATACCTGACACAGCATCCGGCGCTGCTGGACGAATTGCTGGACGCCCGCGAGATGTACCGGCCACCGCAATGGCAGCAAATCGACGCAGACCTGCAACAGCGTCTGGCCGACTGCGCCGGCGACATCGAACGCCAGTTGGACACCCTGCGCCAGGCGCAACAGGAGCAGACCTTCCACCTGCTGGCGATGGACCTGCAAGGCCTGCTGCCGTTGGAGAAGCTCAGCGATCACCTCTCCGACCTCGCCGACTTGATGCTGCACCATGTGCTGAAACTGAGCTGGGCGACCGCGCGCAAACGCCACTGCGAGCAACCCAAGTTCGCCATCGTCGCTTACGGCAAACTGGGCGGCAAGGAACTGGGTTACGCCTCTGACCTCGACCTGATCTTCCTGTACGACGACGATCATCCGGATGCGCAAGAAAACTACGCGCGACTGGCGCAGCGCATCAACACCGTGCTGGGCAGCCACACCGCCTCGGGCCGTCTGTACGAAACCGACCTGCGCCTGCGCCCCAACGGCGCGAGCGGCCTGCTGGTCAGTACGGTGGAAGCGTTCGCCGAATACCAGCGCAACCAGGCATGGGTGTGGGAACATCAGGCGCTGACGCGCGCCCGCCTCAGCGCCGGCGATGCCGAGGTCGGTGCGGCATTCGAGCGCATACGCCAGGAAGTGCTATGCCAGCCGCGCGATCTCGACACCCTGCGCCGCGAGATACTCTCGATGCGCCAGAAGATGCTGGACGGTCATCCCAACGACACCGAACTGTTCGACATCAAGCATGACCGCGGCGGCATGGTGGACATCGAATTCATGGTGCAATACCTCGTGCTCGCTCACGCGCACAAGCACCCGCAACTGACCGCGAACATCGGCAACCTGGCCCTGCTCAAGCTGGCCGGCGAACTGGCACTGATCCCGGTGGAACTCGCGGAACGGGTGCGCGAACTCTACCGCTCGCTGCGCCAGACCCAGCACAGAATGCGCCTCAATAGTTCCGCGCCCTGCCGCATCGAACAGGACGCGATCGATAGCGGCGCGTGCAGGGAGCTATGGGAATTGTTGCTAGTTGTTCGGGAAGGCAAATAGAGGCAGGCCGAGCTAATTCAACGAGATAAGCCCCGGCTATGCCGGGGGAATTTAAGTTACGTACCCGCAGGATTTCCAGTAACCTCGACCGCTTGTTCCGGACGCGAGTAGTTTTCCACAAATGCTCTAAGGCCAGCCTGCACCAGTTCGTAGGTTTTATCGACATTGGAAGCGATATCCCCCTCCAATACCTTCAAGCCGTCAAGAATCTGGCGTGCTTCGGCAAAGCCATCATCAATACCGCCGCCTATCAGTTGCATGAAATCCGTCAGCGCCGTGTTCAGGTTTTTTTCCGGATGACTCTCGGCGTACCTGCCGAAAAATGCCGTACTCATCGAGACTATTCGGCCGGCCGTGGCCTGCGGGCTGAAATCCAAGCCGGAGGCCGATGCCGCCTGGATAGCGTTGTCGCCAAACTCTGGCGCCAGTGCCGCATTAAGATGCACGATGGCCGAGCTGAAAAGCAGGTTCATCGAATGATTGCCGGCATTTAACGACACTTCCGCCGACACCTGAATGATGGACATGTTGAGCGATTGCCTGGACGCCTCAACGCCTGATTTAAAGGACTCCGTCCGTGCAACGGCCTCTTGTCTGTGTTTGGGATGCGTGGAAGCAACGTCGATTCGTTGCCCCATAGATTCGGCTTTCATCGTAGTCTCTCCTTGTAAAAGGGACACCTCAAATTCGCCTACTCGATTTCAATCCATGGAAAGTACTCATAGGCACTGTTGAAAAACTTCAGGCGACAAATCCTGCATACGGGAAACTCTCGGGGATCCGCTCGACTTACTTCCCTATGCGGTAAATAGAAGACAAACAGAAGTCGAATAGGTTCTGGCCCGATTTAAGCTGAGAGCCATCCCCCACACGAGACAGGGAATTAATGTTGCGTTTATTCGAGTGGCGGCCGCGGTATGAATCAAACCTTGCCGAATCCCGGCGTAAGCTATTCGACCTCGCCCTTCAACGCCATGATGGATGCCACCGTCTTCTTGGAGGTTTCGACGAACTCGCCGGTCAGCAGCGCGCGCGCGCCGTTGATGTCACGGTTGTCGACCCGTTTCACCACCTCACCCGCGCATCGGTGGAACCGGGCGTGCCTGTCCTTCAACTCGTCGAAGTGGCCGACATGTTGATATTTCGAGCCATCGCTGTAGATCCATTTGCCTAACGCGCACTGGTTGTCCTGACACACAACTGCGCTGTCCAGCTTCTCGGTGCTGGTGCCGTCGATGAATTGGGTCAGGCGGATCTTCCATTTGATATGGGCCGCCACCGCATCGTCGAAGTAGTTGCCGGCCGGCTTGGCCGCCCCGGATTTGTCGGATAAGGCCAACTGGCCGGCCTTCGTATCCACCTTAAACACGGCAACCGACGTCGATAGGTTCTGTGCCTGTTCTTCCAGCGCCTCCGCCGCAGCTGCGGCCTCTTCAACCAGCGCGGCATTCTGCTGCGTCACCTCGTCCATCTGGGTGATCGCGAGGTTCACCTGTTCGATGCCCTGGCTCTGCTCGAACGAGGCGGCAGTGATCTCGGACATGATGTCGGTCACCCGTTTGATCGAGCCGACGATCTCTTCCATGGTCCGTCCGGCCTCGCCGACCTGCTTGCTGCCGCTTTCGACCTGCTCGACCGAATGCCCGATCAGGGTCTTGATCTCCTTCGCCGCCGCAGCACTGCGCTGCGCAAGATTCCGCACTTCGCCGGCCACCACCGCGAAGCCCCTGCCCTGCTCGCCGGCACGCGCCGCTTCCACCGCGGCGTTCAGCGCGAGGATGTTGGTCTGGAACGCGATACCGTCGATCACCGAGATAATGTCCTCGATCTTGCGCGACGAGTTATTGATCGAATTCATCGTGGTGACGACCTTGCCGACTACCTCGCCGCCTTGTCCGGCTACGTCGGAAGACGAAATCGCGAGCAGGTCCGCATGCTTGGCGTTCTCCGCATTCTGCTTCACGGTAGAGGTCAGTTCTTCCATGCTGCTGGCGGTTTCTTCCAGACTGCTGGCCTGTTCTTCGGTCCGTTGCGACAGGTCGGCGTTGCCGGCGGCAATTTCCTTCGCGGCGGTATTGATCGCCTCGACCGCCGTCTTGATTTCCGTCACCAGCCGCTGGAGATTCGTCACCGTGGTGTTGATGTTCTGCTTGGTCATGTCAAACAGACCGGGATATTCCTTGCTGATCGTCTGAGTCAGGTCGCCTGCTGCCAGCGCCTTGGCGACACGGATGATGTCCAGCAAGCCGCGCTCGGTCACCTCGGACAGCCGGTTCATGTGCTCGGACAGCGTCTTGTTGTAACCCGTCTTTCCGTTCGCATCCAGCCGCGTGCTGAAGTCGCCCTGACCGGCGGACAAGGCGATGAACTGGATGTCGTTGACGATGCCGTCCAGCGCCCGCACGGTGCCGTTCACTCCCTGCGCCGTCTGCCCGAACAGGCCAGGATAATCCTTGTCGATCTTCTGCGTCAGGTCGCCGTTCGCCAGCGCCTGAGCGACACGGGAAATATCCTTCAGGCCGTCCTCGGTCACATTGGAAAGCCGGTTCAGCAATTCGGATAACTCCCTGGTGTAGCCAGCCTTGCCGGTCATATCCATTTTCATGCCGAAATCGCCTCGTACCGCCGCCGCTTCGACGATGTTCTTGATCTCGGCAACGATGATCCGCAGGCCGTCCTGCATGATCTTCATCAAACCCAACAGTTCGCCGACCTCGTCCTTTTGCCGAGTGTCAATATCGACGCTCAGATCGCCGTTTGCAATTGCACCCGCAATATGTTTTGCCGTTCCAAGCGAGCGGACGATGTTGCGGATCAGCAATATGCCGGTCAATGCCGCCAGCAGAATGCCCGCGACGATGGCCGTAATCGAAAGATTGCGCGTCATGACATTGGACGCCACCGCGTTGTCATATTCCCGCTTGCTTAAATCGATCTGCAGCATAAGAAGATTTTGCATCGCCGCGGTATTCCCCATGTAAGCGGGACCGGCTTCCTTCACGACAACGGAATTGGCTTCGAGATAATTTCCCGCCTTGATCAGAGCCAATGCTTTGTTCCGCGCCGCCTGGTAAGCCTTGCGTTTCGCAATGAATTCATCCGCAAGATTTTTCCCTTCCGGGGTCTGGGCTGTGGCGAGAAACCCTTCCCAGCTCTTGTTGTTCTTCTTGGTGTTCTCCGCCATCTTGTCCGTGTGAAAAGACAGGGGATGGTCGTGCAATACACTTTCCGGCAGACGCGGGTCGTGCATCAGCATCAAGTGAACCTGGCGCTGGTTTTCTGCCTGAAGGTAATTTACCTCCGCCAACCGGACCGCGCCGATCAATCGGTCTTCATAAACCGTGCGTAGCCCTTCTTTGCTGATATTCATGCCGCGCAGGCCAATGACGCCGATGACTACCGACACGAGCGATAAAAATGCGATGAGGAAAATCAGGCGGGTCTTGATGGTCAAATTATTAAACATGATGTTCGTCTCCCCTTCGATTGCCAATTTATATGTTAAGCCGCAATCAATTCCGCCTGTTCACGCCGCAGTTTCTTAGGCTGGTGGTGAGGCACGAACCCCAGCATTTGCAGACCTCACCTATGCTAGGGTTCGCGTTGCTCACCACCAGCCTACAACGCGGTGTTCATTTCAATCTATTTGATGACAAACTCAATAAGCCGCAATCAATTCTGCCTATTCACGCCGCAGCTTTATATCAGCATCTGCTGATATTGATCGCCCCCTGCTAAAACTCTTCCCACTCCTCGTCGCCCGCCAGCTTGGTTTTCCCCTTGGTCGGGGCCTTCGCGGGCGCGGCCTTGCGAGGTGGCGCGCGGCGCACCGCGACGGCCTTGCCCTCGTCCACCTTGAACATCGCCACGGTCCCTGCAAGGTTCTGCGCCTGCTCTTCCAGCGATTCCGCCGCAGCCGCAGCTTCCTCGACCAGCGCCGCGTTCTGTTGCGTCACCTCGTCCATCTGAGTGATCGCCAAGTTCACCTGTTCGATGCCGGCGCTCTGCTCGACCGAGGCCGCGGTAATTTCGCTCATGATGTCGGTCACTCGCTTGATCGAGGTCACGATCTCTTCCATGGTCTGACCGGCTTGCGCCACCAGCTTGCTGCCGCCCTCGACCTTCTCGACCGAGTCGCCGATGAGCGTCTTGATTTCTTTCGCCGCCGCCGCAGAACGTTGCGCCAGATTGCGTACCTCACCTGCGACCACGGCGAAGCCTCGCCCCTGCTCTCCGGCTCGCGCGGCTTCCACCGCCGCATTCAGCGCCAGGATGTTGGTCTGAAACGCGATGCCGTCGATGACGCTGATGATGTCGACGATCTTGCGCGACGAGTCGTTGATCGCATCCATCGTAGCCACCACGTCATGCACGACCGCACCGCCCTTGGCTGCGATATCGGAAGCGCCGATCGCCAGCTGGTTGGCCTGCTTGGCGTTCTCTGCGTTCTGCTTCACCGTCGAGGTCAGTTCTTCCATGCTGGAAGCGGTCTCTTCCAAGCTGGAGGCCTGTTCCTCGGTGCGTTGCGACAGATCGCTGTTGCCCGCCGCGATCTCCTGAGATGCGGTGTTGATGGTATCCGTCGCATCCTTGATCTCGCGGATGATCTGGCCCAGTTTCTCGGCCGTCGCATTGGAATCGTCCTTCAACTGCCCGAAGGTACCCTGATAGTCGTTGACTATGCGCTCGGTCAGATCGCCGCGCGCCAACGCTTCCAACATGCGCGCCACTTCCTGCAAGCCCTTGTCGGAGGTTTCCACCAAACCGTTCACGTTCTGCGAAAGCTCGCGCATGAAACCTTCCTTGTCGGACAGGTCGATGCGCCGGGTGAAATCCCCATTCTTTGCGGCTTCCACGATGGTTCGCACTTCGGACTCGATCTTCAGTTCCAGCGTCGCATCCTGCCATTCCACGGCGGTGCCGATGCGCTGTCCCTTCTCGTTGTTCACCGGAATCACCGTCAACCTGAAAGTGCGGTCGGCTATCCTGATCGTCGCCCTGTGCATGCCGGTCAACTGCTTCACCAGCGCCTGATGATGGGCCGAGTCCTTGTGGAAATTATCGATATTCGAGCCCAGTACCTTGTCGGCATCGAAATGCGGGAGCTCCTTGCGTATTGCTTCCTGGTTGTCCCGGAACAGGCGATGCGCGGTGCGGTTAATGTAGATGATCTTGCCGCTGGTGTCGGCGATGGTCACGTTGGCAGTGGCATCGTCCAGCGCCGAACGCACGCGCAAGGCCTCATCCGACACACGCTGCGCCTCGCGCACCATGTATACCAGCGTGCCCTGCATGCTGCGCATCGCCGCGATCAGGCTGAAATTGTCGTCCTCGCGCGCTTCTATTCTGTAATTCAGGTCGCCGCCGGCAATCGCCTGCGCAACCTTGCGCGCATAGTTCGGTTCGCCGCCCAGTTCGCGCAACAGCACGCGGATGATCCACACCGCGAAGAACAGCGTCACCGACAAGGCGAACACAGTAAGCGACAGGAAGGTCCACCACTGGCGACGCGCCTGCGCCTCCAGCCGGCTGGCCAATTCGTCCAGCTCGCCGGCCAGCCCGTCCTCGATCTGCTTCATGCCGTCGATCTTTTGCGTGATGGTCTTGAACCAGTGCGCAGGGTCCACGCCGAAACCACCGGTAACCGCTCTTTCGATGGCGATCTGACGCAGGCGCGCCACCTCCGTGACGGCCTCCTTGTCCACCTTGCCCTCATAAGCATCCAGTTCTGTCTTGCTCGCATAACCGCGGAACAAATCGGAATAGGTCTTTTGGTTGGCCAGCAAGCCGATGAAGCGCTGATAGGTATCGCCCTCGAACTTGTCCGCCGCAAATGCCCCGTTCACGGTCGCGCGCTCGCGCCCGGCCATTTCCTTTTCGTTCAGGAACATCAGGTATGCCGTGGTGGAGCGAGCCAATTCCTGATTCGAACTGATCTTGGCCGTATACGAAATCACATTCAGCCAGTCACCGATCAGCCCAGTGTAAAAATTGAACGAGTCCTTAGGCGCCAGACGCAGACTGGAGATGTCGGCACGGCCGGATTCCAGTGTTTTCATCCGCTCCTGCGCCTTCGTCAGCGTCTCGATGAAACCGGGTTGCAAACGACTCTGATCCATTGTCGCGATCAATTCGCGCAACTCGACAATGCGTTTGTCGGTTTCCTTGCGTTGTTGCGGCAACTCGCCGGCAAACTTCGCGCCGCCGGAAGCCAGGAAGCCCGCCGACATGCCACGCTCCTTCTGCGCCTCGTGTATCACCGCGCTGGATTTCACCGCCAGGTCGGTGATCACCTGCATCGCCCTCAGCTCGCTTCTGATCTGCGATTTTTCCCATACGCTGTTCGCGGAGAAATACAGCAGGCCCAGGATGGGGAAGAACAGCAACATCAACAGGCGCAAACGCAGCGGAACCGCCGAAAGCAAGGATCGCTCGCCGGCATGCAGATCCACCTTCTTGCCGGAGCGTATCGTCAGATAAAGTTTTTCCGCACGAGCGATCTCGGTGGCGGTCGCGCGCCGCCGCACCGAGGTATAACCGACGATCTCGTTGCCCTCACGGGTCGGCGTCACATGCGCATGCACCCAGTAGTGATCGCCATTCTTGCAGCGATTCTTGACGATACCTTCCCAGCCGTGCCCGGCCTTCACGGTCTGCCACAAGTCGGAAAACGCCTCCGCCGGCATATCGGGATGGCGCAGGATATTGTGCGGCTGACCGATTAACTCATCCTTGGTATAGCCGCTGATTTCGACGAAGTCGTCGTTGACCTGGGTGATGACCCCTTTCAGGTTGGTCGAGGAAACGATATTGACGTTTTCGCCGACGGGAACTTCCTTCTGGGTCACTGGCAGATTGGTACGCATGGCATCCTCCAAACTAATTATTTTTATTCGGTCCCTGAACCACGCTCGCAACGAGTCGAACAAAGCGTCGTTATAAAACATTTTCGGTATGAGCCGACTCGCCGAGCCGCCCATACCGATCCCATGTTAGGGCGCGATTGTGTCAACTCCACACGCAACTTGCTGCGTAGTGGATAGCCTGACTTTGTTGCATCGCGCCGCAATCCGTACGTGCCTCGAATGGGTGCAATAAATTGCGCCCATTCGTCGGTTAGAACTCTTCCCACTCCCCGTCGTCCGCCAGTTTGGCCTTGGGCTTCGCCGCAGCCTTGACCGGAGCCTTCACGAGTGCAGTCTTGCGCGCCGGAGTGGCTACCGAAGCCGGAGCGCGGCGCACCGCCACTGCCATGCCGCCGCTCTCGTCCACCTTGAAGGTCGCCACCGCCACCGAGAGGTTCTGTGCCTGCTCTTCCAGCGATTCCGCCGCAGCCGCAGCTTCCTCGACCAGCGCCGCGTTCTGCTGTGTTACCTCGTCCATCTGGGTGATCGCCAGATTCACCTGCTCGATACCGGCGCTCTGCTCCCTCGAAGCCGCAGTGATCTCGCTCATGATGTCGGTCACGCGCTTGATGCTGGTGACGATTTCTTCCATGGTCAGGCCGGCTTGGGCGACCAGTTTGCTGCCGCCTTCGACCTTCTCGACCGAGTCGCCGATCAGGGTCTTGATCTCCTTCGCGGCTGCGGCGGAACGCTGCGCCAGGTTGCGCACTTCGCCGGCCACGACCGCGAAGCCCCTGCCCTGCTCGCCTGCACGGGCAGCCTCGACCGCCGCGTTCAACGCGAGGATGTTGGTCTGGAACGCGATGCCGTCGATCACGCTGATGATGTCCACAATCTTGCGGCTGGATTCGTTGATCGAGTCCATCGTGGTAACCACTTGTCCGACCACCGCGCCGCCCTTGCCCGCCACGTCCGAAGCACCGATCGCGAGTTGGTTGGCTTGCTTGGCGTTCTCGGCATTCTGCTTCACGGTCGAGGTCAGTTCTTCCATGCTGGAGGCGGTTTCTTCCAGGCTGCTGGCCTGTTCTTCGGTGCGCTGCGACAGGTCGGCATTGCCCGAAGCGATTTCCTTGGAGGCGGTGTTGATGGTGTCGGTGGCGTCCTTGATCTGACCGATCAAGTCCTTAAGGTTGGTGACAGTGCCGTTAACACCGACTTTCATGTCGTTGAACGAACCGGCGTATTCCTTGCTGATGCTCTGGGTCAGGTCGCCCTTGGCCAATGCGTTGGCAACGCGCACCACATCTGCGATGCCGGCCTCGGTGACGTTGGACAGCTGGTTCAGCAACTCGGACAGTTCTTTGGTGTAACCGGCCTTGCCGGTCAGGTCCATCTTGGTGGAAAATCTGCCTCGGACGGCGGCGTCCTCGACGATGGCCTTGATCTCGCCGACGATCTTGGTCAGCGCATCCACGGTGCCGTTCACGCCTTGCTTGGTCTGGCCGAACATGCCCGGATATTCCTTGGTGACCTTTTGCGACAAGTCGCCGTTAGCCAGCGCGGTGGCCACGCGCACGGTGTCTTTCAGTGCGCCGTCGATAGTGTCGCTCAACTGGTTGAGCAGATCGGACAGTTCCTTGGTGTAGCCGGCCTTGCCTTCCTGTTTCATCTTGTAGTCGAAGCTGCCGCGCACCGCGGCGTCTTCGACGATCAGCTTGATCTCGGCAACGATGCCGCGCAGGCTGTCCTGCATGACCTTCAACGAGTACACCAGGCTGGTGGTGTCGCCCGGCTTGATCTCCAGATTGGCTGACAGGTCGCCGTTGGCAATCTTGTGCACCGCTTCGGCCGCATAATCGGGTTCGCCGCCCAGCTGACGCATCAGGTTACGTGCTATCAGAGCCGCCAGGATGACTGACAGAATAATCGCCAATATCCCGGATACAGCCATAATCATTTGTGTCGTCGACACTAGCGAAGAAATTTTTTCGGCCTCGCTCTGGACATTGGTTTCAGTAAGCTTGAAGAACTCGGCCAGCGCATCTGCAAGCGCCTTATCGGCACCTTTTACTGCCTTATCGAGTTCGACCATATCTGCGCCGCCGGCCTTAAGCTTGACCATCTGATTCATGCCTTCACGATAGCTCCGCGTCCCCTCCTTGATAACCTGTATCAGCTTGTTCTCTTCCTCCGAAACAACCCCGGTAGCTTGATATGCCTGCTCGATCTTGTCTAACTCATCCATGTCCTGCATGAACTTACCGTTGTAGTCCCCGCCGCGCAGGATATAGTTCTTGAAGTGGTGTACGCCGTTGCCGAGATTGATATATCCGTTCATGATGGCATTCTTCTTGGCAAGGGTGACTTGTCCGAATTCCTGCCAACGCTGCTCGATTGCGCCTAACCGTATCCAGGCTATCAGAGCCACAATCACAATCAACAAAGTAACTGCACCGAAGCCCAGTCCCAGCCTCTTCCCTACCGTCATATTTGCCATAACACTTGTCCTTTTATTGTTCTATACCTAATCAAGCCGCAGCCATTTCGACCAGATCCATGTCGCGGCTGGTCATCAGTTTCTCGATGTCGATGACGATGATCATGCGCTCGTCCACGGTGCCCAGCCCGGTGATGTACTGGGTGTCCATAGCCCCGCTGAATTCCGGCGCGGCCTTGAGCTGCTCCGGCGTCAGCGCGATCACATCCGACACGCCGTCCACCACGATGCCGACCACACGGTTGGCGATATTCAGGATGATGACCACGGTGAGGTTGTTATAAGTCACATTGCCGAGACTGAACTTGATGCGCATGTCCACGATAGGCACGATGATGCCGCGCAGGTTGATGACGCCCTTGATGAACTCCGGGGAGTTGGCGATCGTGGTGACCGCGTCGTAACCGCGTATCTCCTGGACCTTGAGGATGTCGATGCCGTATTCCTCGCTGCCCAGCGTGAATGTCAGCAGTTCGCGATTGTTGGCGTCTGCCGCCTGAGTCTGATTTTCCTGCATGATGCACCTCCTTCACATTATTCATAACAATATCTTTCAGATATCGCAACGGCAACCTTCTCAGGCATGCCGTTTCAAGCTTATCTGTTACAGAACACTCCGCTGCGCATCGTCCAGGCGCGCGGTCAGACGGTACATCACCATCTCGCCCTTGCCCTTGACATTGATCGTGGCCGGCGGCTCGAAAGCATAGCCGTTACGGATGCGGTTATAAGTGGTCTTGTCCACCTGGATGACATCCTTCACCGCCTCGTCGGTAAGCCGGCTGGCAATGTTCACGGTATCGCCCCACAGGTCGTAGATGAAACGCTTGGTGCCGATCACGCCGGCGACCACCGGGCCGGTGGCGATGCCGGTGTGTATTCCCAGTTTGAACCGGGAGAGATCGGCATGAGTGCTCAGGAACTCGCGCATCTCCAGCGCCAGATCGGCGATATCGCGAGTGTAATCGGTCTGTGCCCGGTTCAAGCCGCCGACCGCCATGTAGGCGTCGCCTATGGTCTTGATCTTCTCTACGCCGTATTTTTCGCTCAACTCGTCGAAGCCGGAAAAGATCGTATTCAGCAGCGAAACCATCTGCTCCGGCGACAGCGATTCGGTCAACTGCGTGAAATTCACCAGATCGGCGAACATCACCGTCACATCGGCATAGCCGTCCGCGATCAGCCCCTGATGATTTTTCAGGCGTTGTGCGATGCTGCTGGGCAGCACGTTGAGCAACACACGCTCTGATTTCTTCTGTTCCTCGGCCAGCAACTGGTGCTGCAGATCAAGCTGGGTCTTGATCTTGTCCATTTCCACGACGAAGTAGCGGACCAGAAAATACATGATCGAAGACATTGCTGCAAAGTTGAGCGCGAAGAAGAAACCGATGGTCTTCATCGGAATGCCGCCTTCCCCGCCCGAGCTGAGGTAATAGTCGAAGAAGCCGGAAATCACGGTCATCACCATGTAGGCGATAAACCAAGGCACCGAGTCGCGCCAGCCTGAGACCACCAGCGCGCCGATGGGCGCGAGTAGCGCCCACAGCATCACGCCGCTGGATGTGACCGAACTGCCTATGCTCCATTGCATGACGAACGGAACGAAGAGGAATAGGGTCAGTTGAATGAAGCGGAATGCTGCGAAATCGCGGGTCTTGAGGTAGTACACCAGCGACCCCAGCGAAACCAGTTGATAGCCGAGCGGAATATTGGTCGAGAACTGCAACCCCATCAGCCAGTAGATCGCCAGCCACAGCACGACCGCGAAGTTCATGAACGCGCAGGCAAAAATCAGCAGGTCGCGACGCAATTTATCTTCTTGCGTGCTGGTTGTCTCTGCCGTGATCTCAGGAAGCTGTGTCATCTCGAAGCGCTTTAGGGCGGTCTGGACTGCATAAACATAATGATGCTAACTGTTTTCATGATACCCGAATTGACCGGGCAAAAAAGTCCCCGAACCGATCAAAATTTGATGCTCCCGCTTCATAATTCCGGCAGGAAATACTAGACTGGAGGCCGGGCTACCGTGTTTACCTTGCCAAGGATGGCGACACACTCATCATCTTGTTTGGCGCGGCACCAAGCGCGGCCAGCAAAAGGATATTGATAAAGCAAAGGCGCTACACCACGAATACAAGGGCGCGAAAGAAGCCACAAGCTTCCGCCAGCAAAACAAAAAAAACAAAGAGGTGATCACATGGCACCAACCCGAAATTTCAAACAGACAGTCATTGAGCGCGTGGAACGCGGCCCCGAGTTTGCAAAAGCACCTTGATGAAGCGGCAACTTTATTTTTGAGCGGCGAACCGGAAACGGCACGCCTCATCCTTCGCGATCTCGTGAACGCCAAAGTGGGATTTGAACAACTGGCCGTACTGACTGACAAATCCAGCAAAAGCCGGCACCGCATGTTATCGCCCAAAGGTAATCCAAGCATGGATAACCTCGCTACTATCTTCGGCGCTGTCCGTGCGCGCCTGAAGGTGGGAATTGAAGTTCATACAGTTGAATTGGCATAGCAGGTTGGAACGTCACACCGGGAAGCGAGGGGTGCGTCATGTTGACCGCGACGGATTGCAGCCACACAGCCCACGCATTTTCACGCTCGGCCATCGATAAACGATGGTAACTCGCTGACATGCAACACCTCCTGAGCAGGGATACAATGTTAAGGCGTTGCGCTAAAAATTAGAGACCGCCCTTCCTGGGAGGAAATAATGGCTATTAATACCGACACCGTACAAAGACTTTATGTGGCGTACTTCAATCGTCCGGCTGATCCCAAATGGCTTAGCGTACTGGGAAGGTCTATTGCCCAGCACGACTACAACCCAGGCGCAGCTCGCAGCGATTGCCGCCGGTTTCAGCGGTTCGACGGAATATGCAACGCTGTATGCCGGTCAGTCTAATACACAGATTGTCAACAATCTCCATCTCAACCTGTTCGGGCGTGCGGCTGAACCGGCGGGTTTGACGCACTGGGCGGGTAGATTGACGGCGGGTAGCGAAACCTTCGCCAGCCTCGCCCTGCAACTGACCTACAGTGCCCAAGGCACCGATGCCGCCGCCATCGCTAACAAGGTGTCCGCCGCCAATGCGTTCACCGCAGAGATCAACACCGTCCTCGAAAAGGCCTTCTACCACGGCACGGTCTCGGCCGCCTCCGCTCGCGGCTGGTTGGCGACAGTGACTGACTCGGTCGCCAGCCTGGCCACGGCAACTTCAGCTTCCACCCTGGCTGCGGCCGTGGCTGCCGCGACCGGTTTTCACACTCAGGCTGCGGCCGTATTTGACGCGACCAGTGCGCACGTGTTCACCACTGACGGCGTGACCGACGTGGGCGCGAACGACATCACACTGGTTGGTATCGATACCATCGCAGGCAATCACCTGACTTTTGCCTAGCAACTAACAGGGATAGCATCGATTAGCAATTTCTTCATGTCATTACCTCGCCGGTTGAAATATCCCGCCGCTTTACGGAAGACGGATGCGCTTGAACGTCACACCGGGAAGCGATGGATGCGTCATGTTGACCGCGACGGACTGAAGCCACGCCGTAAAATCGTAGGAGTAATATCCCGGCAGCGCCGCTTTCAACACTGCGTAAGCTCCCGCGACATGCGGCGCGGCCATGCTGGTCCCGTTCCAACAGGCCATTCCCCCACCAATGACGGATGAGCAAATATCCACCCCCGGCGCAACGAACGTTGGTCCGGCGAAGTTGGCCGGGTTGGCGTAGTTTGTAAACCCTGCCATCGTCCCCGGATTGTTGATTGAATCCATCGCCATGGCTTTGACTCCCGCGCCAGCGCAAGCAGGGGGGCGAAAGCCCTGCGCGGCGTCGTTACCCACCGCAGAAACAACAACCATATTTTTGTCTCTCAGCAGGTCTATCGGCCACGCAAATGAGGGGAGGACAGCACTGCACGACGAGAGATAGACGCCGGGGTAAGCTAAACTTATGTTGACCGTATTTATGCTGTTCCAAGGCGTCAGGTTGGCAACGGTTGTCAACGCAGTAATAAAATCTTCCTGGGTAGCAATGAGACTGTTAGTCGCGCCGTCATAGGTGAAGACATTTATTGCCGTCACTTTCGCGCCCCGTGCGATGCCGTGCGCCGGCTGGCCGCGCGTGGTGCCGTTCTGTCCCTGCGCGATACCGGCAACATGCATGCCGTGACTAGGGTTATTTACGCCCGACCAGCTACCTGTATGCGGCGGAGCAAGGCTAGGTCGTTCTTAAGGTCGGGATGACGGTCGATATGCTGATCGATGCCCTCTCCTGCCGGTTGCGTTCGCGTTGCAGGTCTTGGGCAATGGCCTCGCGCCGCGCAATCAGCGCTTGCAGCATCCGCGCCTCTGGCGCAGGCGGCGTCCAGGCGGCGGGTTTGAGCAATGCGTCGTAACGCGCCAAGACATAAACCAGTTGATAGCCGAGCGGAATATTGGTCGAGAACTGCAACCCCATCAGCCAGTAGATCGCCAGCCACAGCACGACCGCGAAGTTTATGAACGCGCAGGCAAAAATCAGCAGGTCGCGACGCAATTTATCTTCTTGCGTGCTGGTTGTCTCTGCCGTGATCTCAGGAAGCTGTGTCATCTCGAAGCGCTTTAGGGCGGTCTGGACTGCATAAACATAATGATGCTAACTGTTTTCATGATACCCGAATTGACCGGGCAAAAAAGTCCCCGAACCGATCAAAATTTGATGCTCCCGCTTCATAATTCCGGCGGGAAACGCTAGAATCCCCGCTTTGCAACCGGCCCACCCTTAAGGAATCCCATTATGTCGATGTCTGACCGCGACGGTTTTATCTGGTACGACGGCAAGCTCGTGCCCTGGCGCGATGCCACCACCCATGTGCTGACCCATACGCTGCATTACGGCATGGGCGTGTTCGAAGGCCTGCGCGCCTACGAGGCCGAGAAGGGCACGGCGATCTTCCGCCTGAAGGAGCATACCGACCGGTTGTTCAACTCCGCCCACATCTTCCAGATGAAAATGCCCTGGGACAAGGAAACCGTCATGGAGGCGCACCGCGAAGTCGTGCGCGCCAACAAGCTGAAGTCCTGCTACATCCGTCCGATCGCCTTCTACGGTTCCGAAGCGATGGGCATCGCCGCCACTACGCTGTCCACCCATGTCGCGGTCGCGGCCTGGCCTTGGGGCGCTTATCTCGGCGAGGAAGGCATGGCCAAAGGTATCCGCATCAAGACCTCCAGCTTCACCCGCCACCACGTCAACGTGAACATGTGCCGCGCGAAGTCGGTGACGACTTACGCGAACTCCATCCTCGCGCATCAGGAAGTCGCCAACGACAACTACGACGAGGCGCTGTTGCTGGACGTAGACGGCTACGTGGCCGAGGGCGCGGGCGAGAACATCTTCATCGTGAAGAAGGGCAAGCTGTATACGCCAGACCTGACATCCTGCCTGGAAGGCATCACGCGCGACTCCGTCATCACGCTGGCCAAGGAAATGGGCATCGAGGTCATCGAGAAGCGCATCACCCGTGACGAAATCTACTGCGCCGAGGAAGCCTTCTTCACCGGCACTGCCGCCGAAGTCACGCCTATCCGCGAACTGGACCAGCGCCAGATCGGCGCAGGCTGTCGCGGCCCGATCACGGAACGCCTGCAGAAGGCCTATTTCGACTGCGTCGCCGGCAAGCACCCGCAGCATACCGGCTGGCTAGACTACGTTTAGCGAAGAACTCGCGTAACGATAACCAGCGTTGCCGCTGTTTTTTGGCGGCTTAGTCGAATGGCTATAACCAACCACTTGGTAACTGTTTTGTGGTTGCCTAGTGGGATGGCTAGTAGTTTTACCCAGTAGCTCCACCAGACCTTGTCCCTCTCTCCCGCTCGCGGGAGAGAGGGAACGAGAATCGCGGGAATATTTGAGGATCACATCCATGAGCAACCAGGACATCACCCAGCGTTACATCGAAGTCACCGCCGACGATCTGCCGCTGACCTGCCCGATGCCGGGCATGAGCCTGTGGAACCAGCATCCCAAGGTATCCATCTCGTTCAAGAACGGCAACGAGACGCGCTGTCCGTATTGCGGCGAGTTGTATCGCTTCAAGGGCGAACACAAGGGGCATCACTAAAAACTCGTAGGTCGGATTAGCGCAGCGTAACCCGACTTCGCAGTATCTGCCGCATCAAGCACTGTCGGGTTACGCTGCGCTAACCCGACCTACAAAGGCTACAACTCGCACAACGCGTAATGCAGAAAATCCTCGTCATCGCACCAAGCTGGGTCGGCGACTGCATGCTGATGCAGCCGATGCTGAAGCGCCTCGTTCAACGCCATCCGCACTGCCGCATCGACGTGCTGGCGCCGCCGTGGACCGAAAAGCTGCTGCGCCTGATGCCAGAGGTCGCCGACGTCATCGTCAACCCATTTCCGCACGGCGCGCTGCAACTCGGTGCGCGCTACCGCCTCGGCAAATCGTTGCGCGCCGCGCGCTACGATCAGGTCATCGTCACTCCCAACTCGCTGAAATCCGCACTCGTGCCGTTCTTCGCCGGCATCCCGCTCCGCACCGGCTTCGTCGGCGAAATGCGCTACGGCCTGCTGAACGATGCGCGCAAACTGGACAAGCAGGCGCTACCGCTGATGGTGGAGCGCTTCGCGCAGCTGGCCGAAGACAAGCATGGCGTCATCCCGCGCCCGCTGGCCGATCCTCACCTGAGCGTCTCCGATGCGCAACGCGATGCCGCTCTCGGCAAGCTAGTTCTGACGCTGAACAAACCCGTCGCCGCGTTCTGCCCCGGCGCGGAATACGGCCCGGCGAAACGCTGGCCGCCCGCCTACTACGCCGAACTGGCTCGACGCTTGATCGCGCAAGGATATGCGGTCTGGCTGTTCGGCTCGGGCAAGGACCGTGCCGTCGCGGACGAGATCGATGCGCTCGCCGGCCATGCCTGCGTCAACCTGTGCGGACGCACCGACCTCGGCGATGCGGTAGCACTCTTGTCCTGCGCCAAGCTCGCCGTCAGCAACGACTCCGGCCTGATGCACATGGCCGCCGCACTCGACCGCCCGATGATCGCGATCTTCGGCTCCAGCAGCCCGCGATTCACCCCGCCTTTATCTGACAGCGCGCGCGTGCTGAAACTCGACATGACATGCAGCCCCTGCTTCAAACGTGTATGCCCGCTGGGACATTTCGACTGCATGACCAAACTCACGCCGGAACGGGTGTGGCAGGAACTTCAACCATTGATGACGCAGTAACAAGATGACATCCCAGAGCCCTCTCCCCAAATCGCTGCGCGAATTTCCGCCCGAGGAAATCTTCAAGGCCTACGACATCCGCGGCATCGTCGGCAAGACGCTGACCGACGAGATCGTCGAGCAGATCGGCCACGCCATCGGCTCGGAGGCCGTTGCGCGCAAACAGCACACCATCGCCATCGGTCGCGACGGTCGCCTGTCCGGCGCGGGCTTCGCCCAGGCGCTGGCGCGCGGCATCCGGAAGAGCGGCATCAATGTCGTCGATCTGGGCCGCGTCGCCACGCCGATGGTGTATTTCGCCGCGTTCCAGTTGAAGACGGACTGCGGCGTGATGATTACCGGTAGCCACAATCCGCCCGACTACAACGGCTTGAAGATGGTGCTGGCGGGCGAGACGCTGTCCGGCGACACCATCCAGTCGTTGCGCGCGCGCATCGTGACCGGCGACCTCGCCCACGGCGCGGGCAGCTACTCGCAATACGACATCGCGCCCGAATACCATGCCCGCATCGTCGGCGACATCAAACTCGCGCGCCCGATGAAGATCACCGTGGACTGCGGCAACGGCGTCGCAGGCGACTTCGCCGCCAAGCTGTATCGCGGCA
Source organism: Gallionellales bacterium GWA2_60_142 (assembly GCA_001801085.1). Taxonomy (GTDB): domain Bacteria; phylum Pseudomonadota; class Gammaproteobacteria; order Burkholderiales; family Gallionellaceae; genus Gallionella. The sequence goes on from MGWR01000047.1 coordinate 27,176, forward strand.
TCGGCTGCGAAGTCACCGAAATGTTTTGCGAAGTGGACGGCAACTTCCCCAACCACCATCCCGACCCTTCCGACCCGCACAATCTGGTAGACCTGATCGCCGCATTGAAGGATAACGGCGACGAACTCGGCCTCGCCTTCGACGGCGACGGCGACCGCTTGGGCGTGGTCACCAAGGACGGCAAGATCATCTATCCGGACCGCCAGTTGATGCTGTTCGCCGCCGACGTGCTCTCCCGCAACCCCGGCGCGGACATCATCTTCGACGTGAAGTCCACGCGTAATCTTTTTGCATGGATACGCGAACACGGCGGCAAGCCGCTGCTGTGGAAGACCGGCCATTCGCTGGTGAAGGCCAAGATGAAGGAGACCGGCTCGCTGCTCGCCGGCGAGATGAGCGGCCATGTGTTCTTCAAGGAACGATGGTACGGCTTCGACGACGGCCTGTATGCCGGCGCGCGCCTGCTGGAGATTCTGAGCAAAGTGGCCGATGCCAGCGCGACACTGAACGCATTGCCCGACGCCTTCAGCACGCCCGAGCTCCACATCAAGCTGCAGGAAGGCGAAAACCACGCGCTGATCGAGCGGCTGGCAAAGGAAGCGAAATTCACCGACGCGCGCGACATCATCACCGTGGACGGCCTGCGCGTGGAATACGCCGACGGTTTCGGCCTGATGCGCGCCTCCAACACCACCCCGGTGATCGTGCTGCGCTTCGAGGCCGACGACGCAGCCGCGCTCAAGCGCATCCAGGACAACTTCCGCCGCGTGCTGCTGCAAGGCAACCCGGCGCTGCAACTGCCTTTTTAGTCCTGCCGAATAAGCTCTTTCCCGGAACCCGCCAAAAAACATAGATATTTCCACCTATGTTTTTCCCGAGTTGAGTATGGTAGATTCCGTCGCTTAATCAATAAGTAGAAAACGCGTTGGATATGATCGAACTGACTGGCTTCAGCATTTCGGAACACATATCCCAAAGTCCGCCCGTAACCATCTACCGCGGGAAACGTCGAACGGACAATGCGTCAGTGATACTGAAAATTCTGGATGTGGAGTTTCCGCAGCCCATCCAGCTTGCGCGCATCCGCCACGAATACGATCTCATCAGGAGCCTGGATCACCCCGGCGTCGTCAGAGCGCACAGCCTCGAGAAAGTCCATCACTCGCTCGCCATCGTCATGGAGGATTTCGGCGGCATTCCATTGCGGAAATATGCTGCGGAGAATGCGTCCCGCATTGAGGACAGGCTGAAAATCACGCGGCGCATCGGCGAAATTCTGGGCGACATTCATCGTAACGGGATCGTCCACAAGGACATCAACCCCAACAACATCCTGATCAATCCGCAAACCGGCGAAATCAAGCTCATCGACTTCGGCAACGCCGCCCGGATCGCCCACGAAAACAGGCAGCCGAAGAGTCCGGACAACCTGGAAGGAACTCTCGCCTACATTGCGCCGGAACAGACCGGCCGCATGAACCGTCCGGTCGATTACCGCAGCGACTACTATTCGCTGGGCATCACCCTCTACGAAATGCTGCTGGGCCGCCGCCCGTTCGAAGCCCAGGACAGCATGGAGCTGGTGCACCAGCACATCGCCGTAGCGCCGCCAGAACTTCACACTCAGGACGCCTCGATCCCGGTTGCGGTATCAAGCGTGGTGAGCAAGCTGATCGCGAAGAATGCGGAGCAGCGCTACCAGAGCACCATCGGCCTCTGCGGCGACCTGGACGAGTGCATCGCAGCGCTCGCCGCCGGCTTGCCGCTCGCGGACTTCGTCCCCGGCAAATACGAGGTGTCCGACCGCTTCAACCTCCCCACCAGACTTTACGGCAGGGACGCCGAAATCCGGCGTTTGCTGGACGCCTATATGCGCGCCTGCGACGGGACACCAAGCGTAGCTCTGGTGACCGGCTACTCGGGCATCGGCAAATCCTCGCTGATCAACGAAATCCACAAACCCATCACCCGCAGCCGGGGCTACTTCGTCTCCGGCAAATTCGACCAGTTCCGCCGCAACATTCCCTATTCGGCCCTGATCCTGGCATTCCAGAACCTGCTGCATCAGATCCTGACCGAAAGCGACGAACGCATTGCACATTGGCGCGAGCGCCTGCTCGCCGCGCTGGACGGAAACGCGCGGGTCGTCATGGAAGTCATTCCTGAACTGGAACACATCCTCGGCCCCCAGCCGGAAGTCCCGCCGCTAGCTCCGCAAGAGGCGCAAAACCGGTTCAATTTCTATTTCCTCAATTTCGTGAGCACTTTTGCGCGGGAGGAACACCCGCTGGCGCTGTTCCTGGACGACCTGCAATGGGCTGACCTGCCGTCGCTGAACCTGCTCGAACTGCTGAGCGCCGATGGCGGCTGCAAGTACCTGCTGATGATCTGCGCCTATCGCCAGAACGAGGTTCCCGCCTCGCATCCGCTGCAACTGGCGCTGGATCGTATGAAAAAGGGCGGCATGCCCATAGAGGAAATCGCGCTCGACATCCTGCCCAGGGAAGTGGTCGGCGAAATCGTCGCCGACACCATAGACTGCACGGACGAACGATCACAATCCCTTGCCGCACTGATCTACCGCAAGACTGCCGGCAATCCATTCTTCGTCAACCAACTCCTGAAAACCCTCCACGACACCCGGCTGGTGTCCTACGACTATGTGAACCGCACATGGACATGGGACATCGCGCAAATCGAACGGATCGGCATCACCGACAACGTCGTCGAACTGATGTCGGGCAACATCCGCAAATTGCCCGATGCCGCGCAGAGACTGCTGAAACTGGCCGCCTGCATCGGCAACAGGTTCACGCTGCAGGAGCTGTCGGTGGTCGGCGAAGCAAAACCTGCAGCCATCGCGGAAAATTTCCATGCGGCGCTGCATGCCGGGCTGGTCATTCCCATCGGGGACGAATACAAACTTTTCGGCAGCGGCGCAGCCGGCGACGCACGGGAAGACGCCGAGGTACGCTACCGCTTCCTCCACGACCGCGTGCAGCAGGCTGCCTACGACCTTCTGAGCGAGGAAGAAAAGAAACAGGCGCACCACAGGACAGGAACACTGCTACTGGAGAACACACCCGAAGCGCAACTGGACGAAAAACTGTTCGACATCGTCAATCACCTCGATCAGGCCGTCGACCTGATAACTGACGCCGCGTCCCGCCTCAGGCTCGCCGAACTCAACATCAGGGCCGCCATCAAGGCCAAGCATGCCATCGCCTACGAGCCCGCACTGCGCTATATCGAAGTCGCGCAGACCCTGCTCACCGGCATGGCGCATGAAAATCCCAAGCTCCGTTTCAGCATCCTGCTGGAACGCGCCGAGTGCGAACACCTGACCGGGCAGAACGAGGCGGCGGAAGCGCACTATCTGGAGGCGCTGGAACAGGCTGCGGATCAGGATGCGAGAGCCATGGTCTACGAGGCCTTGATCCATTTCCACACCAATACCGGAAACTTCGGGCAGGCCTACCAGACCGGGCGTCAGGCGCTGAAGCTGTTCGGTGTCTCGCTGCCCGCGGGCTTCGTCCCGCCGCTGTTCCTGGCCGACCTCGCGCAGCTCAAATGGCGGATGCGCGGCCGCAAGGTCGCCGACCTGATAGACCTGCCGCTGTGCCGCGACGAAAAGATGCGCACCGCGATGCGATTGATTGGCGCGCTGCTGAAGGCCGCCTACCAGATCCGTCCCGAGCTCTGCGTCGCCAATGCCGTCAAGGCGGTCAACCTCAGCCTGAAGCACGGCACGATGGAAGACAACGCCGTCGCCTACCTCGTTTTCGGCGGCATCTTCCTCGGCGGCGTGCTCGGCCGGCATCGGGCGGGATACGAATTCGGCCAGCTCGCGCTGGCGATGAACGACCGCTTCGACAACCTGAAGCAGCGCAGCGAGATCAACTTCGTGTCCGGCTACTTCACCCACTTCTGGCTGAAGCACGCCCGCGACACCGAGGCG
>MGWR01000048.1 GCA_001801085.1 Gallionellales bacterium GWA2_60_142
CCTGACAAGCACCCGACTCATGTCTTGGTGATATTGGCAGACTCAATAAAATCTCTTCTTCCAGCATGCTCAGCACATCAAACTGTGTTGATACCAAGACGCTATCGAACTCTTCCTCGTCACCTTCCTGCGCATCCAGCGCATCCAGTGCCGCCTGATCGCGCAACAACAGCCGCGTATCGATTCGTATCTCATACTCCAGAGCACCGAGACAACGCTGGCATTGCAACCGACAATCGCCAGTCATGACTACATGCAGAAACGGAACGTCCAACTTATCCACTCCGCCGCGCACCGCATACTGCAAAACACCATCCGGACTTTCCAGCTCGTCCAGCAATCTTGGCATTTCTGCAAACGGCACTTCACCTTTGATTTCCTTGCCGTTTCCGGCAAAATCCAGACTATCTATGAAAGGTCGTGCGTACATGAGGCGCGCATGATATATTTTTCGCCGCACCGTGTCAAAAAACCTAAGGAATATTCTTGAATTCTCAGTTGCTTGTCCTCGCCTCCACTTCGATTTACCGCTGCGAACTGCTCAAACGCCTGCAACTCCCCTTCGAGACCGCCGCTCCCGACGTGGACGAAACCCCGTTGCCGGACGAGTCCGCCCGCGCCACCTCGATCCGCCTGGCGCAGGAAAAGGCCAGAGCCGTCGCATCCCGTTACCCGGACGCGCTGATCATAGGCTCCGACCAGGTCGCACTGCTGGAAGGCCAGCAAATCGGCAAGCCGCTGACTCACGACAACGCGGTTCTGCAGCTGCGCACAATGCGCGGCAAGACCACCACCTTTTATACCGCGCTGACGCTGCTCAACGGCAAGACCGGCAACATGCAGACCGGGGTCGCCGAAAACCACGTCACACTGCGCCACCTGAGCGACAACGAGATCGAGGCCTACCTGAAAAGGGAACAGCCCTACCACTGCGCCGGCAGCGCGAAATCCGAGGGTCTGGGCATCGCACTGATGAGCAGCATGGCAGGCGACGACCCCAACGCGCTGATCGGCCTGCCGCTGATCCTGCTGTGCGACATGCTGCGCCGCGAAAACGTGAGCCCGTTCTGACATGGCGACCGGCACCCTTTATCTGCTCCCCTGCACGCTGGGCGACACGCCCGCCGAACAGGTGCTGCCGCAGCATGTGATCGACATCGCGCGCAGGCTGAAGCACTTCGTCGTGGAACAGCCCAAGACCACGCGCCAGTTCCTCTCGGCACTCAAACACGAACAGCCGATCCAGTCGCTGCACTTCGCCACGCTGAACGAACACACCGAATCACGCGAACTCGAAGGCCTGCTGAGCCCCCTGCTGGCCGGCGAGGATGTCGGCATCGTCTCCGAGGCGGGCTGCCCCGGCATCGCCGACCCCGGCGCGGACCTGGTCAACCTGGCCCATCGCCGCGGCATCCGCGTCGTGCCGCTGGTCGGCCCCTCCTCCATCCTGCTGGCATTGATGGCCTCCGGACTGAACGGGCAATGCTTCGCCTTCCACGGCTACCTGCCCATCGCCGAGACGGACCGCAACAAGACCATAGCCGCGCTGGAGGCCGAATCGGCGAAGCGCAAACAGACCCAGATGTTCATCGAGACGCCCTACCGCAACGAGAAACTGTTCGCCGCGCTGCTTGCCCGCTGCCGGCCGCAGACGCTGCTGTGCGTCGCTTGCGACATCACCCTGCCCAGCGAACAAATACAGACGCGCAGCATCGCCCAGTGGAAAACCATGCCGCCGCCGCAGTTGAACAAGCGTCCCAGCCTGTTTTTGCTGCTGGCCCCTTAGCAGGCTGTTGAAAAACGTAGCGAGGATGATCATATGCAAGGCGCCCGGAACGCAACGACCGAGACATACCTTGTAGGTAGGCGAGGGAGCGAGTACCGCGCAACGCAGCAGATGACCACCGCAGTAGTTTTGCAACAGCCTGCGAACTGATTTAGTTGCCCTGTGCCCCGCTTTCTGGTATTAAAGCGGACTTCGAATTTTCACCTGTTGGAGAAGTGCAATGCCGGTACAGCCACAAAAACCCGTCGTCCCCTACAAAGCAAAGAAGGGCGAAGAGTACATGAACCCCAAGCAGCTCGACCATTTCCGCCAGATCTTGAACGGAATCAAGGCCGAATTGGGTGAAGATATCGACCGCACGGTCCATACGATGCAGGACGAGGCGACCGTATTCGCCGACCCGAACGACCGCGCCACCCAGGAATCCGACATGAGCCTGGAGCTGCGCAACCGCGACCGCGAGCGCAAGCTGATCAACCGCATCAACAAGATGCTGACCATGATCGACGAAGGCGAATACGGCTTTTGCGACAACTGCGGCATCGAAATCGGCCTGAGCCGCCTCGAAGCCCGCCCGACCGCGACGCTGTGCATCGACTGCAAGACGCTGGACGAGATCCGCGAGAAACAGATAGCGAAGTAACCTTCGTTTTCTGCCGCCGCTACAAACGAAAAGCCCCGCAAAATTTGCGGGGCTTTTCGCTTGGGCACTCTAAACATGCACTCTATTCGTAGATTGACCTTGTAAGCCGCGCCCTCATTGGATAACCTGCGCCCTAACCAAATGAATAAAGAGTGATTATGAGCACGCATACCACCACAAAACCTAAACCATTCTGCTTTGTGCTCATGCCGTTTGATGCCAGCTTTAATGACATCTACGAGTTTGGAATAAAGGGGGCTTGTACTGACGTAGGCCTCTACTGTGAACGAGTAGATGAGCAGGTCTTCTTGGGCTCCATGCTTGAAAGGATCTATAGCCAGATTTCCCGAGCAGACCTTCTTGTCGCCGATATGACCGGCAAAAATCCCAATGTCTACTACGAAGTGGGCTACGCACATGCCCTTGGAAAGAACGTAGTCCTACTTACTAGCGTCGCACAGGATATACCTTTTGATTTGAAGCATTTTCCCCACATCGTGTATGGATCAGAAATCAAAACACTACGCACTTCGCTTGGAAGACACTTGAAGCACTTAGCCTCTGAAGAACCAACTCGAAACGACACACAAATTGGATTGGACTTGTTTCTAAAGAGCATTCGCTTGGCAGATGGCAATGTCACCGTAGAGTATCCAGATAACCGCATCCCAGGCACAGAGCTCACTCTCGCAAATAATTCAACGCTTACTTATGCTCCTGGCGAATTTCGCATTGCGGTCATTGCGCCATCTCCGTTCAACTCCTCCAGAACGGAGGGGGTGCAAGTTACCACTCTCCCGGATGGCTCCCACATGCACATGCTCCCAGAATTCGACACTCTTTTTCCTGGTGCATTCACTAAGCTAAAGTTCTACTTGAACTCTTATGGCCCCGAAGAAAAACCTGCAGATTTTTCTGTGAATCTCCGCATCTTTTCCTCTGCCGGTTCACGAGATTTCCCACTGCGCCTCCACCGCGTCGCAGCCACTTGAAAAAGATATCTCAATCCGAGTCCTTCACCCAAACAAAAAGCCCCGCATCGCGGGGCTTTCGTTTTACTGCTGATACGGCTTATTGTTGCTCGGCCTTCGCAGCTTCCGGTGCCGGCAGCAGCACCTTCATGCTCAGCTTCATGCGGCCCTTGTCGTCCAGTTCCAGCACTTTGACGCGCACGATCTGGCCTTCTTTCAGGTGATCGGTCACGGCGTTGACGCGCTCATGGGCGATCTGGGAGATGTGCAGCAGACCATCCTTGCCCGGCATGATGTTGACCAAGGCACCGAAGTCCAACAGTTTGACGATCGGGCCTTCGTAGATCTTGCCGACTTCGACTTCGGCGACGATGTCCAGAATGCGCTGTTTCGCCAGTTCGCCGGCTTCGCCGCTGACGCTGGAGATGGTGATGTTGCCTTCGTCGTCGATGTCGATGGTCGTGCCGGTTTCTTCGGTCAGCGCGCGGATAACTGCGCCGCCCTTGCCGATCACGTCGCGAATCTTCTCCGGGTTGATCTTCATCTTGATCATGCGCGGCGCAAATTCGGACACTTCGGTGCGGGCATCCGGCATCGCCTGCTTCATCAAGCCGAGGATGTGCAAGCGGCCTTCGCGCGCCTGCACCAGTGCGGCCTGCATGATTTCCTTGGTGATGCCGTTGATCTTGATGTCCATCTGCAGCGCGGTCACGCCGGTTTCGCTACCGGCCACCTTGAAGTCCATGTCGCCCAGATGATCTTCGTCGCCGAGGATGTCGGTCAGCACCGCGAAGCGGTTGCCTTCCTTGATCAGGCCCATCGCGATACCGGCGACATGCGCCTTCAGCGGCACGCCCGCGTCCAGCAGCGACAGGCAGCCGCCGCAGACAGACGCCATGGAGCTGGAGCCGTTGGATTCGGTGATTTCGGACACCACGCGGACTGCGTAACCGAAATCTTCCTCGTTCGGCAGTACCGCTACCAGTGCGCGCTTGGCCAGACGGCCGTGGCCGATCTCGCGGCGCTTGGGCGTGCCGACGCGGCCGGTTTCGCCGGTGGAATACGGAGGGAAGTTGTAATGCAGCATGAAGCGGTCGGTGTATTCGCCTTGCAGCGCATCGATCTTTTGCGCATCGCGCATGCTGCCCAGCGTCGCCACGACGATGGCCTGGGTCTCGCCGCGGGTGAACAGCGAAGAACCGTGAACACGCGGCAGCACGCCGTTGCGGATGGTGATCGGGCGCACGGTGCGGGTGTCGCGACCGTCGATGCGCGGATCGCCGTTCAGAATCTGGCCGCGGACGATCTTGGCTTCCAGCGCGCTGAACAGTTCGCCGATCTCGTTTTTGGAAACGTTCTCGAATTCCGGTGTCGCCAATGCTGCGGACACCTTCGCGCGGATCGCATCCACTTCCTGGGTGCGCGCCTGCTTGGAGCGGATTGCGTAAGCGGCCTGCAGCTCGTTCTCTGCCAGCGCATTGATCTTGGCGATCAGCGCCTCGTTCTTTGCGGGAGCAACCCAGTCCCAAGCCGGCGCGCCGACTTCATCGGCCATCTCGTTGATCGCGTCGATCACAACTTGCATCTGCTCGTGGCCGAAAACGACCGCGCCCAGCATCACTTCTTCGGACAATTGCTGCGCTTCGGATTCAACCATCTGCACGGCACGATCGGTGCCGGCGACGACCAGATCCATCTGGGAGGTCTTCAGCTCGGTCGCGGTCGGGTTCAGCAAATACTTGCCGTCGACATAGCCCACGCGCGCTGCGCCGATCGGGCCGTCGAACGGGATGCCGGACAGCGCCAACGCAGCGGACGCGCCGATCATGGCGGGAATATCGGAGTCGATCTCGCTATCCGAGGACATCACGGTCGCGACGATCTGCACTTCGTTGTAGAAGCTTTCCGGGAACAGCGGACGTAGCGGACGATCGATCAGACGGCTGGTCAGAATCTCCTTTTCGCTAGGACGGCCTTCGCGCTTGAAGAAACTGCCGGGGATCTTGCCTGCGGCATAGGTCTTTTCCTGATAGTCGACGGTCAGCGGGAAGAAATCCTGCTCCGGCTTCGCATCCTTGCGGCCCACCACGGTGACCAGCACCACGGTATCGTCCAGGCTGACCATCACTGCGCCGCTGGCTTGGCGCGCGATCTCGCCGGTTTCAAGAGTGAGCTGATGATTGCCGTAGGTAATCGTTTTTTTGTAGTGACTCAAGATGTCTCCCCTTTATGCATGACATGACGCGCAACCGCGCCGCCGAAATTGGCTGGACGAAACGACACGGGCCGCATTTGCGACCCGTTTGATACTGCAACTTTATTACTTACGGATGTTGAGGCGTTCGATCAGCGAACGGTACGCCGCGTCGTCCTGGCTCTTCAGATAGTCGAGCAGCTTGCGGCGGCGGCTCACCAGTCGCAGCAGGCCGCGACGGGAGTGGTGATCCTTGGCATTGTCCTTGAAGTGATCAGTCAAGTAGCTGATGCGTGCAGTGATCAGCGCCACTTGTACTTCCGGAGAACCGGTGTCGCTCTTGGCGCGCTGAAAGTCGGAAACGATTTGCGCTTTTTGCGCGGCGGTAATTGCCATTGGTTTTACTCTCCTAAAAAAAGTGCGGCATTCTACCCTTTAACGGGCCTGTTACTCAACCCCAATATTTAAACCCAGAAACCGCAGTTGACCACTCCATTGAGATCGCAAGCAAATGAACAAAAAGATATTTCGCTTTATATCCACGCTCACCGACCGGGTGAGTCGCTACGAAGCGTATTGCACGTTCCTCGCAGCGTATGGCAGCGTTGCTCCTCCTCGGAATGAAACAACCATTCCTCGTCGTCGCGCCTTGCCCTGCACCGCGATGAACGCACACTACACTTCGTTCAACTACGGTTCCCAGGTTAAACCGGGAACGGTTTGCGAAACGGTCTGCGCAGCCTGTTTGGCCACGCTGGACAACAGCCTGTCCGGCGCGAGCCGGCGGCCTTGCAACATTCCCACGCCGACAAAGCCCTGCGGGCCATACAGGGCGACCTTCCCATCCGGCAGGCCGGTGTCCAGCCCCAGCCGCTGGCCCTGCGCCATCCGCTTGATCTGCACGTCGTCCAGTTGCAGTCTGGGCATGTCCGGCATCAGGCAATCGACCGGCAGCACGCGGGCCTCGCGTTGCTCCATGGTCATCGCCTCCAATTGAGTCATGTCGCAGGCGTCGTCCAGGCTGAAATGGGCGATCGCGGTGCGACGCAACGCCGTCAAGTGCGCGCCGCAGCCCAGCGCCGCGCCGATGTCCTCACCCAGCGTGCGCACATAAGTGCCCTTGCTGCAGCGCACCGCGATGTCGAGTTCATAGCCTTCGAATCGCTCCTGATGCAGTTCATGAATCACCACGTCGCGCAGTTCGCGCTCTATCGTCTCGCCCTTGCGGATGTATTCGTACAGCGGTTTGCCCTGGTGCTTCAGCGCGCTGTGCATCGGCGGCAGCTGCTTGATAGGCCCGCGGAACTTCGCCAGCACGGCATCGATATCCGCCTGCGTGACCGAAACCTGAGATTCGCTGACGATCTCGCCCTCGGCATCGCCGGTGGTCGTGACCTGCCCCAGGCGCAACGTCGCGCGATAGGTCTTGTCTGCATCCAGCAGTGCGGTGGAATATTTGGTCGCCTCGCCGAAACAGATCGGCAACAAGCCGGTGGCGAGCGGATCTAGCGTACCGGTGTGACCGGCCTTCTCCGCCTGCAACAGACGGCGGACTTTCTGCAGTGCGGTGTTGGAGCTCAGCTCCAGCGATTTGTCGAACAGCAGCACGCCGTCCAGCGGGCGGTAAGTCCGGGCCATGATGGATTACTGCTTGTCAGCCTGATGCTGGTCATCCGTTAGCTGGTCGCCGCTCATTTGCTGGTCACTGGCTACCGCCTGATCGATGAGTTGAGACAAGTGGCTGCCGCGCTCGACGGATGCGTCGAAGACGAAATGCAGTTGCGGCATGATGCGCAGCTTGAGGCTGCGTGCGAGCTGGCTGCGCAGATAACCACCTGCGCGCTCCAGTCCCTGCTGCGCTTCCTCATGCTTGCCGTCCAGACGGGTGAAGAAAATCTTGGCGTGCGAATAGTCGTTCGCTACCTCGACGCCGGTGATGGTCACCAGCTTCACGCGCGGATCGCTGATTTCAAGTCGCACCAGCTCGGCCAGCTCGCGCTGGATCTGCTGGGCGACTCTATCGGTTCGGGCAAAGTTCGCCATCAGAGCGCGCGTGCGACCTCGACGATCTCGTACACTTCGAGCTTGTCGCCTACGATAAGGTCATTAAAGCCCTTTAGCGACAGGCCGCACTCGAAGCCGAACTTGACTTCCTTGACGTCGTCCTTGAAGCGCTTCAGCGAATCCAGTTCGCCGTCGTGGATCACCACATCGTTGCGCAGCACACGTACCTTCGCGCCGCGCTTGACGATGCCTTCCAGCACATAACAGCCGGCGATGGTGCCGACCTTGGAGACCGTGAAGACCTGGCGTATTTCGACCATGCCGAGAATGCTTTCCTTCTTCTCTGGTGCCAGCATGCCGGACAGCGCAGCCTTGATCTCGTCAACCATCGCATAGATGATGTTGTAGTAGCGAATGTCCACGCCGGAAGATTCCGCGAGCTTGCGTGCGGCCGCATCGGCGCGGGTGTTGAAGCCGATCACGATCGCCTTGGAAGCCAACGCCAGATTGACGTCGGACTCGGAAATAGCGCCGACTCCGCCATGGATCAGGTTGACCTTCACCTCGTTGGTGGACAGCTTCTGCAGCGACTGAGCAATCGCTTCGGCGGAACCCTGCACGTCGGACTTGACGATCAGGGACAGCGTGCGCACTTCGCCCTCGGCCATCTGCTCGAACATGCTTTCCAGCTTGGCGGCCTGCTGCTTCGCCAGCTTCACACCGCGGTATTTGCCCTGACGGAACAGCGCGATCTCGCGAGCACGGCGCTCGTCCGCCATCACCATCAGCTCTTCGCCGGCGGCAGGCACTTCGGACAAACCTTGAATCTCGACCGGAATCGACGGACCGGCTTCGCCGATCGTCTTGCCCGCCTCGTCCAGCATCGCACGGACGCGACCGAACACCGAGCCCACCAGCACCGAGTCGCCGCGGCGCAACGTGCCGGACTGCACCAGCACGGTGGCGACCGGGCCCTTGCCCTTGTCCAGACGCGCTTCGATCACCAGGCCCTTGGCATGCGTCGTGCGCGGCGCCTTCAACTCCAGCACTTCGGCCTGCAACAGCACGCTCTCCAGCAACTGATCGATGCCCAGACCGGACTTGGAGGAAACCTCGACGAACATCGTGTCGCCGCCCCAGTCTTCCGGCACCACACCTTCGGCAACCAGCTCCTGCTTGACGCGTTCGCTGTTGGCATCAGGTTTGTCTATCTTGGTCACCGCCACCACGATAGGCACGTTGCCGGCTCTGGCGTGATGGATAGCTTCCTTGGTCTGCGGCATCACGCCGTCGTCGGCGGCCACGACCAGAATCACAATGTCGGTCGCCTTCGCGCCGCGTGCACGCATCGCGGTGAACGCTTCGTGGCCCGGGGTGTCGAGGAAAGTCACCATGCCGCGCGGTGTATCGACGTGATATGCGCCAATATGCTGCGTGATGCCGCCCGCTTCGCCGGAGGCGACGCGGCTGCGACGGATGTAATCCAGCAACGAGGTCTTGCCGTGATCGACGTGACCCATCACGGTGACGACCGGAGCGCGAGGCTCCAGCACCGCATCTTGGCTGACTTCGGAATCCAGCAGATAGGCATCCGGGTCATCGACCTTGGCTGCCTTGGCGACGTGCCCCATTTCTTCGACCACGATCATCGCGGTCTCCTGATCGAGCACCTGATTGATGGTGACCATGGAGCCCATCTTCATCAGGGCCTTGATGATCTCGGCGGCCTTGATCGCCATCTTCTGCGCCAGTTCGCCGACGGTGATGGTTTCGGGAACCGCCACTTCGCGCACGATAGGCTCGGTCGGCAGCATGAAGGACTCGCCAGCCGCAGCCGGAGCCGCCTTGTGGTGGCGATCGCCGCGCTTGCCGCCGCGCAACGGTGCAGCCCATGCGCCGGGACGACCACCGCCCGCATCGGATTTGGCGGGAGGACGCTTGTGCGAACCCGGCTCTTCGCGCTTGTCGGCGACCTTCGCGCCCGGCTTCGCCGAACGGCTGAAGCGCTCGACCTTATCTCCCGGCTTGGGCGCGGGCTTGTGCAGCGTGCCTTCGGTCTTGGCGACTGCAGCTGGTGCCGCAGCAGGCGCTGCTACCGCTTTTTCGGCAGGCTTTTCGACCGGCTTGGCCACGCGGCGCGCAACCGGCGCGCCTATCACCAGCGTCGGAGCCTGTTCGGCCGGCTTGGCTACCGCTACCGGCTCGGCAACCTCGGGCTTGATCTCTTCGGCCTCGACCTCGGCAACGGGCTCGACTTCGGGCTTGGCCTTGCTGCGTGTACGCTTGGCCGCCAGCTCGGCGGCCTGGCGCTCGGCCAGTTCCGCCTGCAGGCGCGCTTCCTGCTCGCGGGCGGCGAGTTCCTGCTCGTCCAGCACCTTGACCGGTTCGGCCTGGGGTGCTGCTGCCTCTGCCGCCACGGCGGTCTCGGCAACGGGAGCCACGACGCGGCGCTTGCGCACTTCCACCTGGATGGTGCGCGCGCGGCCCGTACTGTCGGCCTTCTTGATCTCCGTCGTTTCACGGCGGGTCAGCGTAATCTTCTTGGCCGGCTTGTCGGCGCCGTGCGCTTGGCGCAGGTGCTCCAGCAATTGCGCCTTGTCCTTCTCGGAAACCTGGTCGGACTCCTCTTCCTTGATCACCCCGGCGGCTTTAAGCTGCTCGAGCAACAAGGCGACCGGCAGTCCCAGTTCAGCCGCAAATTGCGCTATGTTCATTTTTCCCATTACCGTCCTCTAAATACCGCGCCTTACTCTAAATTTCACGCCTGCCTTATGCAAACCAGGGAGCGCGGGCCGCCATGATCAGCGTATTGGCACGCTCGCCATCCATGCCGGACAACTCCACCAGCTCGTCCACGTCCAGGTCGGCCAGTTGATCCTGTGTCGTCACGCCCTTCGCAGTCAGCGCACGCGCCGTCTGCTCGTCCATGCCGTCCAGCTTCAGCAGATCCTCGATGCCATGCTCGACCTTCTCTTCGTTAGCGATCGCGGCAGTCAGCAAGGAGTTGCGCGCACGGCTGCGCAGCTCGTTCACCGTAGCCTCGTCGAACGACTCGATCTCCAGCATTTCATCCAGCGGCACATAAGCCACTTCTTCCAGCGTATTGAAGCCTTCCTGCACCAGGATGTCGGCGACCTCTTCGTCCACGTCCAGCTTCTCCATGAACGCCACGCGAATCTTGGAGAACTCCTCGGCATGCTTCTCGTTCGATTGCTCGACGGTCATGATATTCAATTCCCAGCCGGTCATCTCGCTGGCCAGACGCACGTTCTGACCGCCGCGACCGATAGCCTGCGCGAGATTTTCTTCCTCGACCACCACATCCATGCTGTGCTTGTCTTCGTCCACCACGATGCTGCTGACCTCGGCCGGCGCCAGCGCGTTGATAACGTAAGTCGCCGGATCTTCCGACCACAGGATGATGTCGACGCGCTCGCCGGCCAGCTCATTGGTCACGCCCTGCACGCGCGAACCGCGCATGCCGACGCAAGTTCCGATCGGATCGATGCGCGCATCGTGCGACAGCACCGCGATCTTGGCGCGCGAACCGGGGTCGCGTGCGGAGCTGACGATCTCCAGCAGATTCTCTTCGATCTCCGGCACTTCCAGCTCGAACAGCTTGACCAGCAATTCGTTGGAGGTGCGCGACAGCACCACTTGCGGGCCGCGCGCGCCGCGGTCCACGCGCAGCAGGTGCGCCCGGACGCGGTCGCCGACGCGCAGATTCTCCTTCGGGATCATCTGTTCGCGCGGCAGCAGCGCTTCGATCTTGCCGAACTCGACCAGCGCGTTGCCGCGCTCCAGACGCTTCACCGTGCCGGAAACCAGATGCTCCTTGCGCTCCATGAAATCGGCCAACACCTGCTCGCGCTCGGCGTCGCGGATCTTCTGGAAGATCACCTGCTTCGCGGCCTGTGCACCGATACGGCCGAAATCGACGTTCTCCAGCGGCTCTTCGATGAACTCGCCGAGCTGGATCTGCGGGTCGCGCTTCTGCGCCTCTTCCAGCTTGATATGCAGGTCGGGCGTCTCGAACGTCTCATCGTCCATCACCTCCCAGCGGCGGAACGACTCATACTCGCCGGTGTTGCGATCGATATCCACACGCACGTCGGCCTCGTCATCGAAGCGCCTCTTGGTCGCCGACGCCAGGGCCGACTCCAGCGCCTCGAACACGACGTCCTTGTCGACGTTCTTCTCGCGCGACAACGCATCTACCAGCAGCAAAATTTCACGACTCATACCATTCTCCGGCTATCAATCCCGTCTTTAGACAGGCACTAAACTAAAACGTCGGCACCAAACGCGCCTTATCCAGATTCGCCAACTCGATCGCCACCTGGACGCCATCGACATCGAGTTGCAATACGCCATTCTCCAGCGCGCCGATCACGCCGACGAAATTCTTGCGGCCCGCCAACGGCATGCGCAGCTTGAACTGAGCCTTCTCTCCGGCAAAACGCAAAAAATCCGACTCTTTCTTCAACGGCCTGTCGAGGCCCGGCGAAGACACCTCCAAGCGGTCGTAGTCGACATTTTCGACCATGAACAACCGAGTCAACTGATTGCTGACCACCTGGCAGTCTTCCACCGCGATACCTTCCGGCTTGTCGATGAAGACGCGCAACAGCCCGCGGCCGGCGCGCTCGATATCCACCAGCTCATATCCCAGGCCATTCACCGTCGTTTCGACCAGCTTCAAAACATCCATAATCCCGACCCACAAATAAAAAACGGGCTCAAGGCCCATCTCAAAACGCCGCGCATTGTAGCAAAACCGGAATTTAAATGGAATTAGATTATTAGAAGCATTCCGGGCAGCCCAAGGAAAGCATGTCGCAGTCTGGGGAAAGCATGTCAGGCCTAGCCTAACCTCGCCAGAAACCGGTCCAACTGGTTCGCGAACGTCTGGCGGTCGCTCTGGCTGAGCGCAGCCGGCCCGCCGGTCTCGACGCCGCTGCTGCGCAGCACATCCATGAAGTCGCGCATCGTCAGCCGCTCCCGGATCGTGTCCTTGGTATAAAGCTCGCCGCGAGGATTCAGCGCATGGCCGCCCTTCTCGATCACGGCTGCGGCCAGCGGAATATCGGCGGTGACCACCAGATCGCCCAGTTCGGTCAATTCGACAATCTTGTTGTCCGCCACATCGAACCCTGCCGGTACCTGCAGCGCGCGTATCACTTGCGACGGCGGGCAATACAACAGCTTGTTCGCCACCAGCGTAAGCGGGATCTGCCGCCGCTCCGCCGCTCGAAACAATATCTCTTTGATTACTTTAGGACATGCATCGGCATCCACCCAAATCCGCATTGCACTTCCTTTATGTATTGACGCTGGAGCATAGCGATACCCAAAAATTCTTTCGGATAACCGCGCCCCCATTCGGGTCGTACCGACAAACACCCGAAAACCTACTCGTACATCTCGTTGCCGTCGTTCAGGGCCAGCCAACCTATAACAATGCGATACAACACCCAGATCGCATCCGCAATCAGAATAAAAAATCCGATCAGCACAACGGAAAGCACGAGTCCGATTACCGCCCATAGCAACGACCACCAGAAGGTGCGGATCTGCCAGTTGAAATGCGACTCCAGCCAACTGCCCGCCAGTTCGTCGCGCTTCGCATAATTCACTATGATCGCGGCAATGAAAGTGATTCCCACCAGAAACGAGGCTGCCTGCAAGGCATATACCAGCGTCACCAGTTGTTTTTTTGCATGATCCGTATCGACTTCTGCCGTGCCCATGGCGACGCTCCCTTCCCCTGTTGAAACAAGCTGTTTCTTGCCTTTTAAATATGCCCAAACGCCGAGCCCAATGCCAGCCGCAAACGCCAGCATGACGGTGACGACGCCACCGAAGATGTAAGCGAAAACCCGGGCCAAATTATCCGGCCCCACGGAAAACACTCGCGCTGGAAATTGCCCCTCGACGGCTATTTCATAATGTCCGGCAGTCTTGGCAGGAAAGGAAGCGACCGCCACACTGACGGTCTCGCCCATGGTCGATGTCGCACCATTGGCACCCGCCACCGCCACCTCGCCATTCGGCCCGACAACGCGAAAAACCACACCATCCGGCAAGGATTTTTCCGCCGCGTATGTACGCCCCTGAAATATGGCCCGATAGTTGTGCCAGATCAGATAGTCGCCCGGCTTGGCGACCTCGATCACCACTCGACCGGGAGCCAGAAATTGTGTGGAATCGGCGATCAGTCCAATGGCATGCCAAGCCATTGCAGCTCCGGCGATGAAGCCAGAAAGCGCAAGCGAGACTGCGACAACATACCAACCTGCGCCGGACTTGCGCTCGGCCCGGCTCACCGCTTATTCCACCGTTGCGCCATAACTCCGCAACAAAGCCTCCATCGCGGCATCGCGATTGTGTCGAGCCATCCGCAGAGGAGAATAGTCCTGCGCAACCGCATTCGGATTCGCGCCCCGCTTCAGCAGCAATTCCGCCATCGCCGCATCGCCCAGCGACACCGCCTCCAGCAAAGGCGTGGAACCGCGCGAATCCGGCTTATCCACCCACCATCCCAAATCGAGCAACTGGGTGACCGCCGCCTGATCCTGACGAATAACCGCCGTCATCACGTCGTTATACTTGGGCGTAACAACCGACCCAGGCACTGCCAGATAGTAAGGCGCCCTCGGACCAGCAGGCATTTCTTCTGCCGCAGGCGCTGGCGTCATGTCTTCACGAACCGGGGCTTCCGGCTCGACATCGACCGTTCTTCTTGCAGATTTGGATGCAGGTTTCCTCGGCGCTTCCTCACTTGAAGCCGAATCGTCTTCGACGCGAGCTTCCGTAACGACAGCGATTTTTTCCGGTTTCATCGGCGCAATTTCACCAGCAACCCGCTCCATCGCCGGGGCCGCCACAGGTACAGAAGCAATGACTGTAGTTTCCGGAGTCGGTTGCGTAGCCGCAGGCTCAGCCGATTGCTCGACCGGCGGAGGCATATCGACCGCCCGCATCTCCCCATTACCCTCAGTCGCGTACATTGGTATGAGTATGGCCGCGACAATACCCAGAACAAGGGGGATGCACAAAAGAATCACACCGGCCTTCGCCCACTGCCGCTGCACCCGATTGAAATGCTCGACGCTATCCCATTGCTTGTTTTGCCAGGCCCATTCGCGCCCCTTGAACAGCAACATCACCCAAACCACCAGCCCGACAAAAGGAACAAACGTCAACAAAGACAGCCAGGTGCGATTGAATATTCCCCATATCCAGGTCATCAAAAATGCGCCCCACGCCAAACCTTTCGCTTCTTCCGGAAGAATGGCCCCCTTGCCTTGACCAGATGTGTTTTCCATGACACCTCTCCACTTTATTTTCCGCACACGAATACAGATTCCGAATGCGGGCATTATGAATAAAACGACGAGGCAAACCATTGCAGGGCCGCACATCCATCGAATGAAACCGCAGGCGCACTATAAACGCGGCCTTGCCAAAAAGCCATCACACAAAACAGGTTTTAGCGGACAAAAGCACAACGACGTGTCAGCGGCGGAGCCGATAGAACAGATACGGCGCAAACGCCACCCACAGCAAGATCAGCGGCCACAGCCGCCCGGCGGACAGATCGTAATTCGCCAGCAAGGCTGCCCAGGAAAGTCCGCCGACGTAATGGAAGAACAGAAACTCGAACGCCACCGTCAACGCCATCCAGAACAGCCCGACGCTCAAAGCCTGCCGCGCCGACGCGAACGGCCAGCGACGCATATACAGCCGGATTACCGCACCCAGCAAGACGATGCCGATCAGCGTGGAAAGCTGGTGCGCAAGCAATTCGGGCATATGCCTGCCATAGGTGAAGTCGCGCAGCATGCCGTTGAGGACGGACACCAGCAGCATCGCAAACCATGCGGCCAGGTAACGCGCCATTACTTCATCCGGGAAGGCAGCTTGATCGTCTCGCCCGCCACGATGAACTCGCCCTTGCCCCTGTGATGTAGCGTGCGTGGGTTCTTCTGCGCAGGGTCTATCCACGCCTGAACCACCTCCAGCACGAAGAAGTTGTACTTGTTCTCCATCCGGGTATCGGCCACCCTGCACTCGAGATTCGCATAGCACTCGGCAATCAGCGGTGCGGCCACCTGCGAAGCGGGCTGCGGTGTCAGCTTGAACTTTTTGAACTTATCCACCCGGCTGCCCGAGCAGTTGCCGACACCCACCACCTGCTTCGCCAGCTCCGCCGTCGGAATGTTGAGCACGCACTCCTTCGTTCTTCGCAGCGCATCGAAACTGAAGTTCCGCCCGCTGATCACGCAGCCCACCAACGGCGGCTCGAACTCCATCATCGTGTGCCAGGACATGGTCATGATGTTCGCCTTACCCTTGTGCGACGTGGTCACCAACAACACCGGGCCGGGTTCGAGCAGGCGATAGACGCCGGACAATGGAAATGATTTTTTTGTCATCGCACTCATCCTTTCACAGAAGAGATCAATGCCGATAATCACAAGGGCGAAATGAACACCGCTTCGCGCAACTTCTTCAACTGGTCGCGCAAATCGGCGGCTCGTTCGAATTCCAGATTCTTCGCGGCCTGAAGCATCTCCTTCTCCAGCCGCGTGATCTCCTTAGCGACTTCCTTCTCGCTCATCGCCAGATATTTGGCCTGAGCCTGCGCGGCCTTGAGCTGGGTGCGCGCGGCATCCGGCTCGTACATGCCTTCGATGATGTCCTTGATGCGCTTCTGCACACCTATCGGCGTGATGCCGTGCGCCTCGTTGTGCGCGACCTGTTTGGTGCGGCGGCGGTCGGTCTCGTCGATGGCCTTGCGCATCGAGTTGGTGATGCGGTCCGCGTACAGCAGCGCCTTGCCGTTGAGGTGGCGCGCGGCGCGGCCTATGGTCTGGATCAGCGAGCGCTCGGAGCGCAAAAAGCCTTCCTTATCGGCATCGAGAATGGCGACCAGCGACACCTCTGGGATGTCCAGCCCTTCGCGCAGCAGGTTGATGCCGACCAGCACATCGAACATGCCGAGGCGCAGGTCGCGGATGATCTCGACGCGCTCGACGGTCTCGATGTCGGAATGCAGGTAGCGCACCTTGATGCCGTGCTCGGAGAAATATTCGGTGAGCTGCTCGGCCATGCGTTTGGTCAGCGTCGTGACCAGCACGCGCTCGCCGACTTTCACGCGCAGGTTGACCTCGGACATCAGGTCGTCCACCTGATGCGTCGCGGGGCGCACCTCGATCACCGGATCGATCAACCCGGTCGGACGCACCACCTGCTCCACCACCTGCCCGGCGTGTTCGGCCTCATAGGTCGCCGGCGTCGCGGAGACGAAGATCGCCTGGCGCATGATGCGTTCGAATTCGTCGAAGCGCAGCGGGCGGTTGTCCAGCGCGGAAGGCAGACGGAAGCCGTAGTTGACGAGATTCTCTTTTCTCGCGCGGTCGCCCTTGTACATGCCGCCGATCTGCGGGATGGTGACGTGGCTCTCGTCGAGGAACATCAGCGCGTTCGGCGGCAGGTAGTCCATCAGCGTCGGCGGCGATTCGCCCGGCTTGCGCCCCGACAAGTGGCGCGAGTAGTTTTCGATGCCCTTGCAGAAGCCGATCTCGGCCAGCATCTCCAGATCGTGGCGGGTGCGCTGCTCGATGCGCTGCGCCTCGACCAGCTTGCTCTCGCGCTGGAAGGTCGCGATGCGTTCGGCCAGCTCCAGCTTGATCGTTTCGATCGCGCGCAACACCGTGCTGCGCGGCGTGACGTAGTGGCTGGACGGATACACCGTGTAGCGCGGCACCTTCTGCAGAATGTGCCCGGTCAGCGGGTCGAACAGCGACAACTGCTCCACCTCGTCGTCGAACAGCGACAGACGCAGCGCATGCTCGCTGCTTTCCGCCGGGAAAATGTCGATCACGTCGCCGCGCACGCGGAACGTGCCGCGCGTGAAATCCATGTCGTTGCGCTCGTACTGCATCTCGGTCAGGCGCTTGATCACGTCGCGCTGCGGCATGCGCTCGTTGTGGCGCAGGTGCAGGATCATGCCGTGGTAATCCACCGGATCGCCGATACCGTAGATCGCCGACACCGTCGCGACGATCACCGCGTCAGGCCGCTCCAGCAGCGCCTTGGTCGCCGACAGCCGCATCTGTTCGATCTGCTCGTTGACGCTGGAATCCTTCTCGATGAACACGTCGCGCGACGGCACATAGGCCTCGGGCTGGTAGTAATCGTAATAGGAGACGAAGTACTCGACCGCGTTCTCCGGAAAGAACTCGCGCATCTCCGAATACAACTGCGCCGCCAGCGTCTTGTTCGGCGCCATGATGATCGCTGGCCGCCCAGTGCGCGCGATCACGTTCGCCATCGTGTAAGTCTTGCCCGAACCGGTCACGCCCAGCAGCGTCTGATATGACAGCCCGTCCTCTATGCCCTCCACCAACTGAGCGATAGCCGTAGGCTGGTCGCCCGCCGGGGAAAACGGCTGGTGCAACTGGTAGGGGCTGTCGGGGAAGGTGATGATGTTCATGGTAAGGGGCGCATTTTACCGGCAAACGGGAAGCGCCGTTCTTCCCTTTGACACTCCATCGATTCTGCATCCATGCACTTCAGCCATCGGACGCAATAACCAACGGGCATTGCGCCGCAAGACGTATCCATCCGATGCAATACGCTACGCTTATTGCAACCCATAACAGTAGGCCGCTCGCACCGAGCCTACCCGGTACTCCACGCTCGCGGGCGTTTCATGCCCGCGATCTTGCAGGCCTGCTGCACGTAGCCGTAAGGAAACAGCTCGAATATCCTGTTGCGCGATTCGGCGCCCAATCGTACCGCGAGATGTTTCATCACATGACGCACATCCGGTGCAACCTGGTGCTCGGCGTAATAATCGCGCATGAAACGGATCGCATCCCAATGGTCTTCCGTGAGCTGGATGTTTTCCTGGCTGGCGAATTCCTGCGCCAGCGCTTCACTCCAGGTGAAGGGATCGATCAGGTATCCCTCGTCGTCTAGGTCCGGCATCTGCATACTCACTCCCTTCGTTCACTTGAAAATAAATTCATGGCGGGGCTTACCTCTCCGACTCGGCTGTGAGAGGCAACTGTGCCATGCCAGCCCGGATGATTGAAATAGGTTTCATAGTCTTTCAGCGCATTCGATATCTTCTCTGCACCATGGTGCATGGAATGCTCGTTACCGGAGGCGGAAATCGCATCCGCACCCGCAACGAGATCGGCGAGGACGAAGTGCAGCATGGCATCTGTTTGCTCGTCCAGTCTGCAGTTTTGCGCCATGAATGAAATCTGGTCGTTCACATTTTGCGCGAGCGCCCGATACTGCCTTGCCGACATCTTGCCGCCTGCCGCCAGCGCATCGCGGATGCGCTCCATGCCCAAGCGCAGATTGGCGTCGGCTTCCCACTTCTTGCCGTTATTCAACTTGAGATGTTGCGCTTCGGCGGCATGATGGGCGGAGTGATCGTGACCGCTTCCCTGCGCCCATGCTGTGTGCACTCCGGTTCCCAGACAACAGGCCAGGATAGTCAATGCCGCTAATGTTCTACTGGTTTTCATCATGTATCTCCTTCGATCTGATCGGTGGACAAAAAAAGGCAAGCAGCCAGACCACGCTCCCGGCTATCGCCAAAGCAAGCAGCCCGCTTCCCGCGCGCAATTGGTCGTCGGTCAGGTAGGCACTGCAGATTCGAACCGGAGCCTCGACGTACAGCCAACCGACGACCATCATCATCGGCAGCACATTGCCCAGAAAGAAACCCCGAACGATCAGCCCCGCAGACTGCCAGGACAATTCGAGCGTGGCACCCGCCATAAGCAGCGTAATGAATTTCAATAATTCCACGGTGCTGTCGCTTAACGCCATATCCAATGCGCGCGGAATCATCCAGAACATCAGCACCAGCGAGGCCATCAGCAGGCCGGCGATTCCTGCGTGATTCCACTTTCGCAGCTCCGCTCTTGTCTGCTCCGTAAGTCCTTGCGTCAACAGCCATCCGGCAAGCAGGAGCAGAGGGAACTGGAGCAGCATATGCAGCGCCATGTCGCCTTCCATCATGCTGCGCACGGCGGGGATTGCCAGAACGAGCAATAGGATCAGGCCGGCGCGAGGCCCCGCTTTTCTTGTTCCGTTCAATTTGATCCCGTCAATTCGTCCAGCAAGCTATCGCTCGAATCGAAGTCCGTCACTCGCACCAGCTTTCCCGATGGCGCGACCCATATCAGCGCGGCATTGTGCTGGAAGCCGCCCATTCGATCGGGGATGACGGTGACGCCGAAAGTTCGCAGCAAGGCGTCGAGTTCGCGAGCATCGCCGACGGTCGCAAAGGTCCACACATCGGGCATGGCCTGCATGTGTCCGGCGTATTGCTGCAACACCGCAGGATTGTCGTGCGCCGGATCGAAGCTCACCGACAGCAGGTGAACGCGGCTCTGCAAGCCGCGCTCGACAATGCGTTGCTGCAGTTGCTGAAATTCCGAGCCCAGCGCACGGCAAAGCGATTGGCAGTTCGTGTAGATAAAATCGACGATGAGGAATTTGTTCTCCTCCCGCACCCATGCGCCGAAATGAAACGCCTGACCGGATTGATCGATCAGGCGTATTTCCGGCACGGCGGGCTGCTTGCGCGAAATATCGAGGCGGCGCGCCTGCTCGGTGGTGAGCAGCTCGAATCCCCCGGTGATCGCACATGTTGCCCAGATTCCCAGCACAAGAAAGATCACCGAGGCTGCCGCCGTCCTCACTGGATCAGCCTCGCGCTCAGGCCTGACGCGCCGGCCTGATGATGCCGCCCATCGCCCTGACGATGATGGCCATCGCACTGATCACGACGCCCGCCGCAAACAACGAGGCGATTTGGCTATACGCCAGCCATTCAGGCAGATGCACCGCCCAGCGGCGCGGCACGCTGGCCTGGCCGGACAGCAGGAACATCAGCGCATAGGCGAACGCGCTGATGGCGAAGACCCACAGCATGGACTTCTCCAGACCGCTGAAACCCGCCGCTTTTTCCTTGTTCGCGATCCAGTTGGTGAAAGCCAGAATCATCGTCACGCAGCCCAGCAGCAGATACAGGTGGAAATGCCCCGGCACCCACAAGGTGTTGTGCATCACCTGGTTCACCGCGATGGTGCCGTCGATCACCGCGGGAATGACGCCCGCGCTCCAGCCGAAGATCGACAGCACGAGAAGCGCAGAGGTCAGGTCCCACTTGATGTTGCTGCGGTAGATCGAACCTAGCGTCGCCGTCAGCGTGAGGGCCAGCACCGGCAGGCTGCTGGTGTAGGAGACGATCTGCCCCATGATGTGCATCCACAGCGGCTGCGCGTAGTCCATCAGCAAGTGGTGCGGGTAGACGGTCAGCACCATCAAACAGGTCGCTGACCACGCCCAGACAAACGGCTTGTACACATTCCACGGCCGACCGGTGTATTTCGGCAGGATTTCATAGACCGCGATGACCGCCATGTAGATGGTGGAATTGATGAACACGTGACCGAACAGGAAAATCAGGTTCTTCGCCAGCAGCGGATGAATGGCGATTTCCGGCACATACAGATTGACCAGCATCATCGTCAGGATGACCGCGCCAATCAGGATCGCGATGATGTTGATGAGGGTGACTACCGTGCTGGCGATCACGGTCGCGGGCGGTGCATCCTGCCCGCTCTTGAGAAAATGCCAGCCCAGCGCTCTGGCGAAGCTGCCATATTTCTGGATGATGGCGCGCGCCGATTCCAGATAGAACAGCAACATGCCGACGCCGACCAGCAGCACGCCGCCCATGTAGGCAGCCGCGGCATGCTTGCCCCATTGACCCATGCCATTGGCCGGCAGCGGGTAGAGGAAGGTCCAGGCAGCGGCGAACCCGCCCAGGAAGATGCCGCCAAGAACCAGCACGACTCCCGTCAGAAAGAAGGCCAGGTTGGCCCAGGCGAATCCGGCCCTGAGATTGACGTACTTGCCCAGGAAATGCCACATCACCGCCGACCCGCCCAGCCCCGCGATGGCGACCATGCCGATGCCGTGCGCGGTCATCAACTGGTAAAACACGTTCGGCTCGATAGGCAGCATCTGGCCCTGCGTCATGCGCATGACCAGACCGAACACCATCATCAGCAGGATCACTACCCCCGAGATCGCCGCGTAAACCTTGACCGCTCCGACAGCCGGCATTTCTTTTTGCATGTTCATCATTTTTCTCCGTGCGGATATTTATTGGGCGACCACATGCAGCTCGGTCATCATCGAATGGTGCGCGACCCCGCAATATTCCAGGCACAGGATCTTGTAAGTCCCGGGCTGTTCGAACGTATGGCGCAACACATTGACCACGCCCGGCATGGCCTGAGTCTGGGTGACGATCTTCATGTCCGTGTCGTAGATGGCGAAGCCGTGGTTCACATCGGCGGATGTAACCTGAAATTCGATCGGCTTGCCCACGGGCAACTCGGTTTGCGATATTTCCCAATACCACTGATAGCCCTTGGCCTGAACCTCGACGGCCCCGAGGTTCGCGATTGCCTGGCGCGCATAGGGCATTTCGGTCAAGGTGTATGCGACGACGGGAATGCACAGCAGGGTCACGCCCCACAGCAAACGTCCCCGCCAGCGCCCCGTCGCCGCGGCGACGGCCGCGCCATCCCCCTCGCGGCGGCTGTGCCTCACCACATAAAAGAATGCGATCGCCAGCAACGCAATCAACACAATAGAAACTATCCAGGCAACTTGCTGATACATGTATTCCCCATTAAAAGATTCCGAGCGGCGGAATATATATCAACTCAACGAATGATTCAATGTTTCGGAATCTTTTATTCAGAGGGCGTGGTTTATAGAAGCGCGGGCTTATAATGCTTGCCAATTATTTGGAGTTGAACGCATGCAACTTACCGTCTCATCCGATATCGCCTTGCGTACGCTGATCTATCTGGGCCAGAGGGATGCGCCCGTCACCATCTCGGAGGTAGCCGAGGAATGCGGCATCTCCAAGAGCTCCTTGATGAAAGTGGTCATGACGCTGGTCGGCGCAAATCTGGTTTTGAGCGAACGCGGAAGAAACGGCGGAATCTGCCTGGCTCAGGACGCCAGGGATATTTCCATCGGCTCTGTAATCCGCTTAATGGAAAACAGCCTGGCATTGGTGGAATGCATGAAAGACACCCCCTCAGGCTGCCCCCTATTACCCAGCTGTCGGCTGAAGCCCATCCTCAATTCCGCTCAAGAAGCGTTCTTTTCCACGCTGGATAATCATTCCTTGGCCGACCTGCTGAAAAAATAATGTTGCGCGGCGCGACTTCGAAATCCGCACTTGCCGCTCTATCGAAAATCGCTCAGTTATTTCCTGAACTCCATGCCGGTAGCCGCCGTATTTTGCAGCGCGACCAAGTCGATTGGCCATGCACACAAACTGCAGACTACAACCACGCCGCCCCGCGCACGCCGCTCGAATCGCCAAACCGGTGCTGCACCAGCCTCGTATCCACCCGATCCGAAAACACCCACTGCCCCCACAGCGTAGGCACGTTCCTATACAGCCGTTCGATGTTGGACATGCCGCCGCCCAGCACGATGACGTCGGGGTCGAGAATGTTGACGACATGCGCGAGCGAACGAGCGAGGCGGTGTTCGTAAGCCTGCAGGCTGCGCTCGCAGGCGGCGTCGCCCTGCTCCGAGCGCTTCACGATCTCTTCGGCCCTCAACGAAACCCCAGTCTCAAGCTCATGCAACTTCGCCATGCCCGGCCCGGAGAGGAAGGTCTCGATGCAGCCTCGCACGCCGCAGTAGCAGGCTGGGCCGGGGAGTTCGTGCGGCTGCGGCCAGGGCAGCGGGTTGTGGCCCCATTCGCCAGCGATGCCGTTGGGGCCGGTGAGGATGTGGCCGTTGACGACGATACCCGCGCCGACGCCGGTGCCGAGGATGACGCCGAACACGACTTCGGCTCCTGCCGCCGCGCCGTCGGTCGCTTCGGACAGCGCGAAGCAGTTGGCGTCGTTGGCTATCTTTACCTTGCGTTGCAGCAGGGCTTCGAGGTCTTGCAGAAGGGGCTGGCCGTTGAGCGCCACGGAGTTGGAATTCTTCAGGCGGCCGGTCGCGCGGGAGAGCGCGCCGGGTGTGCCGATGCCGAGCGAACCGCGCTGGCCGAGTTCCGCTTCGGCGTCGCGCACCAGCTGGACAATAGTTTGCAGCGTCTCGTAATAATCGCCCTGCGGCGTGGGCGTGCGGCGGCGCAGCAATTCGCGGCCAGCATCGTCGAGCGCGACGATCTCTATCTTGGTGCCGCCGAGATCTATGCCCAATCTCATTGTTTGCCCAGTTTCATTGTTTATCCTGCCCCATTGATTTGCCCGCCTGCAGCCGGAATTCATCCTTGCGCAACTCTAGCAGAAGGCCACCCCGTGCGGGTTTGCCCCTGCCCGGCCCGCGCGGCGTATAATCCACCAACCCCATGATAAATATCCGATAAGAGAACATACCTTGAGCACCGTCAGTTTTGCCGATCTGAAACTCGCGCCCGAAATTCTCAGGGCGCTCACCGAGTCCGGTTACACCACGCCCACACCGATTCAGGAACAGGCCATTCCGCTGGTGCTGGAAGGCCACGACCTGATGGCCGGCGCGCAGACGGGCACTGGCAAGACTGCGGCGTTCGCGCTGCCGATGTTGCAGAAGCTGCTGCCGCAAGCCAGCTCCAGCACCTCGCCGGCACGCCATCCGGTGCGCGCGCTGATTCTGGTGCCGACGCGCGAACTGGCGATCCAGGTCGAGGAAAGCATCAAGGCCTACGCGAAGCACACCAAGCTGCGCTCGCTGGTGGTGTTCGGCGGCGTGGACATCAAGACGCAGAAGCCTCACCTGAAGAACGGCGTGGAGATCCTGGTGGCGACACCGGGACGATTGCTGGACCACATCGAGCAGAAGACCGTGCTGTTGAACACCGTGCAGATGCTGGTGCTGGACGAGGCCGACCGCATGCTGGACATGGGCTTCATGCCCGACCTGAAGCGCATCCTCGCGCTGCTGCCGCGACAACGGCAGAGCCTGATGTTCTCCGCGACGTTCTCGAATGAGATCAAGAAGCTGTCGGAAGATTTCATGAATTACCCGACGCTGATCGAAGTGGCGCGCAGCAACGCCTCCGCCGAGAACATCGCGCAGAAGGTCTACATGGTCGAGCACGACGACAAGCACGCGCTGCTGACGCAATTGTTGCGCGGCGACGATGCGAAGCAGGTAATCGTGTTCACCAAAACCAAGCTCACTGCCAGCCGTCTGGCCAAGCAGTTGCAGCGCGAAGGCGTGGCCGCCGACGCGATCCACGGCGACAAGACCCAACTCGAACGCATGCAGGCGCTGAATGCCTTCAAGCAAGGCAGCGTGACCGTGCTGATCGCCACCGACGTCGCCGCGCGCGGGCTGGACATCGACAGCCTGCCGATGGTGATCAACTACGAAATCCCGCATGCCGCCGAAGACTACGTCCACCGCATCGGTCGCACCGGTCGCGCGGGCGCATCCGGCACCGCGATCTCGCTGGTGTCGCCGGACGAGGAAAGATATTTGCAGGACATCGAGAAACTGATCAACAAACCGATCAAGCGCGAGGTTCTGCCTGCGCTGGCGAAACCTCAGCGCGCGCCGCGCGCCGAACCACACCACCGCGAATTCCACAAGCCCAAGCCGCAGAAACCCAGCCACGACGCGTGGTTCGACAAACCTTACGTGCCGAACATCGCTCACGCCATTCCGGCAAGCGAACCGGAAAAAACGGAAAGCAAACCGAAAGCGCAAATACCGGCGCTGTTCCGCCGGCCGGGGTGAACCTGCCGGTCGGTGTTGATTGAGCGCTCATGAACCTGTTTCTGGCCGACCTGATCCTCGTCACCCATGCATTATTCGTGGCGTTTGTGATTCTCGGGCTGGTCGTCGTCCTGCTCGAACGGCAACTGCGGTGGGGCTGGCTCAGGAATCGGTGGTTCAGGTTGGGCCACCTGCTGGCGATAGCCATCGTAATCGCGGAGGCATGGTTCGGCCAGGTCTGCCCGCTCACCGAATGGGAAAGCCGTGCAAGAGTGGCGGCGGGAGAAAGCGGCTATGCGACCTCCTTTATCCAGCACTGGCTGCATGAGCTGCTGTTCTACGATTTCGAGCCATGGGTGTTTACGGTCGCCTACACGGCATTCGGAATCCTGGTGCTGATCGCGTGGCTGCTCGTGCCGCCCGAACCCAGGCAAACACGGAAGGACTGAGCGAACATGGTCGATGCGATGCAGCCCCAATCTGCGCACAAAATTCCCCGCTGTTCCCCGATTCAATCTTTCCGCGCCACGGGTATAATTCGCGCCAACGTCCAACCCAATCAGGAAAAATCGTGTCTCTCTCCACTCGCGTACAAGCCATCAAACCCTCCCCCACTCTGGCCGTCGCCGCCCGCGCGGCGAAGCTGAAGGCCGAAGGCAAGGACATCATCGGACTGGGCACCGGCGAGCCGGATTTCGACACACCGCAGCACATCAAAGACGCCGCGATCGGCGCGATCAACAAGGGCTTCACCAAGTACACCGCAGTCGGCGGCACGCCATCGCTGAAGCAGGCGATCATCGCCAAGCTCAAGCGCGACAACGGGCTGGATTACACCGCAAAGCAGATACTGGTTTCCTGCGGCGGCAAGCAGAGTTTCTTCAACCTCGCGCTGGCAACCATCAATCCCGGTGACGAAGTCATCATCACTGCGCCGTACTGGGTGTCCTATCCCGATATTGTCATCATCGCCGAAGGCAAACCGGTGATCGTGCAGGCCGATATCGCGCAGGGCTTCAAGCTGACACCGGCGCAACTGGAAGCGGCGATCACACCGAAAACCCGGATGATCATGATCAACAGCCCGAGCAACCCTTCCGGCGCGATGTATTCGCTGGATGACCTGAAGGCGCTGGGCGAGGTGCTGCGCAAGCACCCGAATATTTTCATTGCAACAGACGACATGTACGAGCACATCCAGCTCGGCGAAGACAAGTTCTACAACATCCTGAACGCCTGCCCCGACCTGTATCCACGCACCATGGTGCTGAACGGTGTGTCGAAGGCCTATGCGATGACCGGCTGGCGCATCGGCTATGCCGCAGGCCCGGAGAACATCATCACCGCGATGGAAAACGTGCAGTCGCAGAGCACCTCGAACCCGACCTCGATCTCGCAGGTAGCCGCCGAGGCCGCGCTGAACGGCGACCAGAACTGCCTCGCACCGATGATAGCGGCGTTCCGCGAACGTCACGAGTTCGTGGTGGATGCGTTCAACAAGATACCCGGCTTGAAGTGCATCAAGGCGGGCGGCGCCTTCTACGCCTTCCCCGATGCGCGCGAGGCCATCGCTCGCCTGCACCAGCAGGGCAAGATCAAGGAAACCACCGACATCGCGCTGTCCGAATATCTGCTGGCGGAAGCCGGCGTCGCAGTGGTGCCC
The DNA here is from genome assembly GCA_001801085.1 of Gallionellales bacterium GWA2_60_142. Classification (GTDB taxonomy): domain Bacteria; phylum Pseudomonadota; class Gammaproteobacteria; order Burkholderiales; family Gallionellaceae; genus Gallionella. Next base: position 27,052 of record MGWR01000048.1, read on the forward strand.
GGCTCGGCGTTCGGCAGCGAAGGCTACTTCCGCATCTCGTTCGCGACTTCTATGGAAAACCTCAGAAATGCGCTTGAGCGCATAGCGAAAGCGCTTTCCTGAGGTTTCGGTGAAGGCTAACCCTTGAGGTTACGCCGGAGCCACAACCTCAAGGCTGCGTTGGCGCGCATCGCAAAGGCGCTTTCCTGATCCTTGTCGTTGCTGCATAAAGAAAAAGCCGTTCATCACGAACGGCTTTTTTGTTTGCGAGCTCGAAATCCTAGCGTATCCGCACCGTCGGCACGCCGGTGGTTCCGCCAACCTGCAACGCTGCCGCTCCCATCCCCGTGCGCATGGACAATTCCGCGGTGACCTGCCCGGACAGCTGCTGCTTTGCCACATCCAGCGAACCGGTAGCATTCAGCACACCAGCCTTCATTTTGAGTCTGCGGAAACGATAGTTGCCGTTCTCGAAACTCAGGTCGCCACTCAGCTCGTCGAAGTGGGTGCGGCCACCCGGCTGGCTTGTCCGAAGGTGCAACCGGGCGGTCTCAACGATATCGAAGCCACTGATCACGCCCTTACTGACGACGAACGTGCCGTCCAGAATCAAAGAGCCGGGCAATTTCGCCAGACTGTCCGCGCGCATCCGGAAGCGAGCCGTGCCGTCCATATCGCCGCTCAGTGCCGTGCCGAGCTTCTGCACGGTGACGACCTTGGCGATCAGATCGCCCTGCGCCTGCCAGCCGGCGCTCCATGACAATTCGAGCTTGCCCAGCAAACGGCCATCCATGATGCTGCCGTCCAGCTCGGTGATGATGAGCCGATCCCGGGTCAGCTCGCCCTTGGCATTCAATTCGTCGAACGTCCAGGCCGGCAATAGCGGCAACGTGCTGCCGCGCACCATGATATCGACCTTCTGCTTGCCGCCCGGCACGCCCGAGATATCCAGCGCGAACTTGTTGTCGCCGGCATACAGCTTGGCTTGAGCAAACGCCCCGGCAGCATCGAAATCCAGCTCACCAGCTATACCCGAAAGCTGCAAACCGTCCGTCTCCAATACACCCTGGCTCAGTTCGACGCGCCCGACTGGATATTGCGCATCCGTAGCGAGTTGTTGCAGCCAATTCGACAGTTGCCGCAACACCGCACCGTTGACCTGCAATCCTTCCAGACCGAGCCTGTCGATTGCTCTGGTTGACGAGAACAATGCCGAGAATGCGAAGTCCAGCCTAACCTGCTTCACTTTGATCTGCTTTGCCTCTCCGACCGACACGTCGCCCAGATCCAACTGCGGTGTCGGTAATATCCGGCCGGATATCTGTCCGATATGCACGGGCTGCTTCATTTGCGCCGACAGTTTCTGTTCGATGCCGCTCGCATATTCCCGCATCGGCAAGACAAAAGGCGCGACGAACAGCGCAACGATCAGCAGTACGAACAGGCCCGCGCCGACCTTGCCCCAAGGAACGGGCTTGCGGCGGGCGCGAACTGCCAGAGCCTCTTCGCGCTGCGGTGGCTGCGGCGGCTGAACGGCACGTTCTTCCTTCGTCTGGGCCGCGCGCTGCTCCGCCTTGGACCAAGCCTTGGCTTGCTCTGCCGCCATTGCCGCGATCTCTTCTTCGGTCGGCATATGCGCCTCGGCTTTCGCCTCTGGCTTGGCGGACGGCTCAGTTCGAAGTTCCGGTTTCGCCACAGCCTGTTCGGCCGGCGGCGCCCCGGACGGGCGCACTTCGGTCGACGCCGGGACTGCGTCCAACCCCTCCAGCTTGATGTCGTCGAATCCGCTCTCCGACTCCGGCGTCGGCTCTTCCGCCGCCGGTTCGCTCTGAGTCAGATCGCCCACGCTCGGCGCGAATACGAAAGGCTCCAGCGTGATCGGCGGCGCGGTCTCGACGATGCGAGGCGCGACTTCCGCGGTGGAAAGATCGACCAGTTCGTAGACCGCATGTTCGCGCCCATGCTTATCCTGCTGCAATCCGCGATACTGGAACAAATCCGCGTATTCGTCGCTCAATCTGGAGATGAAATCGTAATAAGGGCGCGAGATGTATATCTGGTCGATGCCGGCAAAACTCATCACGCGTTGCGCATCGTTAATGCCATCGCCGACCATGTTGCTCTGGCCGTTCATGTCCTTGACGATGCTGACCGGGCCCAGATGGATGCCGGTGCGCACTTCGAGTTCGGGATAATCCTGGTGCTGATGGGCCGTCACTGCCTTGCGGAACTGCCGCGCGACTTCCAGTGCATCCTCGGGATGCTGCAGGAAGCCGATCGCCGCGCCGTCGCCGGTATCCAGAATGATGCGCTCGTCGCCGTCCAGTTCCGCGAGACAATCGGAGACGAGCTGGTTGAAGCGCTTCTTGATCTTAATCTGCTTGTTGACCGGCTGCTTGGTGTAGCCGACGACATCGAAGAACAGCACCGTCGCGCTGGTCGAACGCTGGTATTTCGCGCCTGCCGATTTCAGTGTGGCCGCCATCTTGGCAAGCCGCTGCGCCTCTTGCTCGGCCTTCAATGATTCCTCTTCGATACGCTCAGCCTCAGCTTCACGCTGCACCATTTTTCCTGCGCCCCGAGCTTCATCATGCGCCTTCGCTTTGGCCTCTGCCGCCTGACGCTTGAGCTCCTCGGCCTCTTCACGCGCCAAAGCCGCATCCTGCTCCGCTTTCAGGCGGGCCGCATCGGCTTCCTTCTGCAGCTTCTGCATCGCCGCCTCGATCTCGGCCTTGGCCTGGGCGGCTTCCTGCGCCACTTTCAGACGCGCCCGCTCGGCTTCCTCGGCCTGTTCCTTGGCGCGACGCTCGACTTCTTCGCGCGCACGGATCGCCTCTGCCGCCATTTGTCGGGCCTGATCTGCTTCTTCGCGAGCCTTTGCGGCTTCCTGTTCGGCCTTGAGACGAGCCGCTTCCGCGTCTTGCTGGGCCTTCAATTTCGCGGCCTCGATCTCCTTCCGCGCGCCGGCTTCGGCCTCCGCATGAGCGAGCGCCTCGACCTCCGCCTTCGCTTGTGCCTCCGCCACCAGTTGCCTGGACTGCTCGGCCTCTTCGCGCGCCTTGTTCGCCTCCTCGCGTGCCTTGTTCGCTTCTTCGCGCGCTTTCGCAGCATCCTGCTCGGCCTTGAAGCGCACCGTCTCGGCCTCCTGCTGCGCCTTCAGTTTCGCGGCTTCGATCTCCTTGTGCGTCCTGACTTCCACCTCCGCATGGGCGAGCGCCTCGGCCTCGGCCTTCGCCTGAGCTTCCGCCACCAGCCTCTTCGCCTGTTCGGCCTCCTCGTGCGCAGTGACCGCCTCATCCCGCGCCTTGGACGCCTCCCGCTCCGCCTGCTGGCGCACCGCCTCGGCATACCGCTGCGCCTTCAATTTCGCCGCCTCGGCCTCCTCGCGCGCCCTCGCTTCCGCTTCGGCATGCGCCAGCACTTCGACCTCGGCCTTCGCCTGCGCCTCCACCACCAGTCTCTTGGCTTGTTCTGCTTCCTCGCGCGCCCAAGCCGTCTCTTCCTGTGCTCTGGCCACATCCTGGCGCGCCTTCGCGGCATCTTCTTCCGCCTTCTGCCTCGCCGCTTCGGCTTCCTGTTGCGCCCTCAGCTTGACCGCCTCGGTTTCCTTGCGCACCTTGATCTCGGCCTTCGCAAGCGCTTCGGCCTCCAGCCTGGCCTGTGCCTCCACGACCTTGCGTCTGGACAACTCCGCTTCGGCCTTCGCCTGCGCCTCGGCAAGCTCGGCCCGCGCCTGTTCGGCCTCCTGTTCCGCCTTCAGCTTGGCCTCTTCCGCCATCTCCCTGGCGCGGTGCTCGATCTCTTCGCGCGCCAAGGCGGCTTCTTCTGCCTGTCGCGAGGCCTGCATGGCCTCCTCCCGCGCCTTGGTCGCTTCCTGCTCCGCCTTCTGGCGCGCCGCTTCGGTCTCCTGTTGCGCCTTCAGTTTCACCGTCTCGGCCTCTTCGCGCACCCGGGCTTCCGCCTGTGCATGTGCAAGCGCATCGACCTCGGCCTTGGCCTGCGCCTCGGCCACCAGCCGCTTGGCCTGTTCGGCTTCCCCACGAGCCACCATTGCTTCTTCTCGCGCTATGGCCGCGTCCTGCTCCGCCGTCAGACGCGCCGCTTCGGCTTCCTGCCGGGCTTTCTGTTTCTCCGCTTCGGCTTCCTTGCGCACCCTGACTTCGATCTCGGCATGCGCAACCGCTTCGGCCTCGGCCTTTGCCTGAGCTTCCGCCGCTTGCTGCCTGGCCTGCTCCGCCTCCGCCTTTGCCTGCGCTTCGGCAAACTCGGCCCGCGCCTGAGCCGCTTCCTGCTCCGCCTTCAGCCGGGCCGCCTCGGCTGCCTGACGCTTGGCCTGCTCGGCGTCCTCCCGCGCAGCAGACGCTTCCCGCTCGGCTTTCAGGCGGGCCTCTTCGGCCTCCTGCTGCGCCTTCAGTTTCACCGCCTCGATTTCCTTGCGCGCGTTGGCGGCCGCCTCGGCATATGCGCGCGCTTCGGCTTCGGCCTTCGCCTGCGCCTGTGCGAGCTCTGCACGCGCGAGCGCCGCCTTCTGTCTTGCCGCTTCGGCCTGCTCCAGCGCCTGGTGCTCGGCCTCCTCGCGCGCCCTGACCGCTTCTGCAGCCAGACGCTTGGCCTGTTCCGCCTCCTGTCGCGCCTTGGCCGTTTCCTGCTCGGCCTTCAGGCGAGCCGCTTCGGCTTCATGCTGCGCCTTCAATTTCGCCGCGTCGATCTCTTTGCGGGCGCTCGCAGCCGCCTCCGCATGGGCGCGCGCCTCGGCTTCCGCCTTCGCCTGGGCCTCCGCCATCTGCCGCCGCGCCTGCTCAGCTTCCTCGCGCGCCTTCGCGGCTTCCTGTTCCGCCTTCTTGCGAACCGCTTCGGCCTCCTGCTGCGCCTTCAGCTTTGCAGCTTCGATCTCCTTGCGCGCCTTGGCTGCCGCCTCGGCATGGGATCGCGCCTCGGCCTCGGCTTTCGCTTGGGTCGCCGCCAGCTCGGCACGCACTCTGACGGCCTCCTGCTCGGCCTTCTGTTTGGCCGCCATGGCTTGCGCCTCGGCTTCCTTTTTCTCGGCCTCCAGCCGGGCTCCTTCGGCAGCCAGAGCCTCCGGTGTCGGCACGCGGAACGCGGCCGTGAAATCCAGTTCGCCGAGATCCGCCGTCGCGGCAGGCTTCTTCAGCGGCGAGGCCATTCCCGGTGTCGCAGACGAAACAGATTTGGGGGGAACCACCATCTTCGGAATATTGCCTGCCAAGGCTTCTCGTGCCGTGTCCTGGATAAAACCGGAACGCAGCAATTCCTTGAACGAGTCGTCCAGGATTCTCCTGAGGCTGGGAGCGGCATGCTTGCTGATCTCGTCGAACGAAGATTTTCCGTCCACCATCAGCAGGGCGCGCTTGATGTCCCCCGACAGGCTTGGTCGCCTGCTGCGAATCTCTTCTTCGCCCTTGGCGGTTCTTATGAAAGTGATTTTGCCGTCCATATTTTATCGATGCCTGTTCGGACTCATCGCGTCCCGTCTGATTTTGGCCTCGCCCGATCATCGTCAGACTTGTTGCCGAACAGCTTGTTCATGAATCCACCGGGTTTTCGCGCAAATGGAATCTTGCGCCGGCTTCGGATTCTCCGGTATGCGGTCGAGTCTGTCCAGATTCATCGTCTGCCTGCCGGACTATCCATGGCAAGTGCGTTGACACCGATTTAGCCGGTGCAACAGGAATTTCGTTATCGGAGGTACGCAGAAATTTGCAGCGCAAGCTGAACAGGCTTCATTGGGCGATATACAAGGTCAAAGGATGCCCTTCGGAGGCCTCCAGCCGGATCAGTTGCTCGATTTCTGCCGCCGTAAGCACATGATCCTTGGCAAGCAGCAGGTAGCCTTCATGGTGCAACAGATCGCGGGCTAAACGCTGGCCCGGATGCAGGGAAACCGGCCGCAACGGCATTTCGACAAATTCGCTGGGCTCGGCTTCGGCGAGTACTGCGCTGAACACGTCAACCACACTGGAGTCGTAACGTTTGCCGCGGTTCTCGACCAGATAATGCAGCGCCTCGATCCGGTTGAACCGGTGAGCGGTCGTCAAACCCAGCTGGAGAGCATCGAAATCGTTGACCACCGACAATATCCGCGCCCCCAATGGAATCTCCATGCCGCTGATGCCATCCGGATAGCCGTGTCCGTCGAATTGTTCATGGTGATGCCGTACCAACACCGCCGCCCCCGCAAGTTGTTCGATCGGCATTAGCAGCATCTGACCGCGCGCAGAATGCTTCATCACCTCGGCGCGCAACTCCGGGCTCAGCGTGTTGAACGGGCGCTCGAATGCCACGTCGGGCAAGCCGAGTTTGCCGATATCGTGCAGCAGCGCCGCCAGAAAAACCTCCTGCGCCGCCTTCTCTTCCATGCCCAGTTTTTTGGCGACCTTGCGCGCGAGTTCGGCAACCCGGCGCGAATGCCCCGCCAATACGCCACCGCGAAGCTCCATCATGCTCGAGAATACATGCACGGTATTGACGAAACCCTGGCGCAATGCCTTGGTGCGCTCATCCACCTTGGCTTCCAGCGTGGCGTTAAGCGATCTCAATTCCTCGTTCTGTTCCTGGATCAGCTTCAACAGCCGCGCGTTCTCGCTCATCAGTTGGCGATGGGCCGTCGCCTGCTGCACAGTCAATATCAAGTCTTCATCTTCCCAGGGCTTGGCGATATAACGCCATATTTTTCCCTTGTTGACGGCTGCAATAGTCGAGTTCACATCGGAATAGCCGGTGAGAAGGATGCGCTTCACATTGGGCCAGCGCAGAAAAACCTGCTCCAGAAATTCCGCCCCCGACATCTCCGGCATGCGCATATCGCTGATGACCGCATCGATGGCTTCGTGCTCCAGAACTTCCAGGCCCGCTGCAGCAGACTCGGCCGTGAGCACCTCGAACCCCCGGCTGCGCAACAGACGGCGCAATGAACTCAAGATGGATGGCTCGTCATCGACCACCAATATGCGCGGCACAGCTTCTGCGCCGACGGCCTGATCTGATTGTGTAGAAGCGCTCATGAGTATCCCGGGATTTGCTGTTCTTTGGCAGCCGTTCTCAATTTAGGAGAACTCAAATGGTAACAGCAATCAAGTGGATGGATGAACGGACAAGCCGCGCCCTTTTATCCAGGTAACCTGCCTGCGTCTCGGGCGAAGAGAAATGCAACGCCAGCGCGCGCAGCCGCTCACCTTCACTATGAATTGAAAAGGACGATTGCTTTTGGCTAATAAAGCAACGTGCACCAAACAAAAGGGCCAACCCTACGGTTGGCCTTTTGTCTGATTAGCAATAGAAATTTGCAATGTCTATTGAACGTCAGCGCCGCGCCTTCTCTTCTTCGGCCTCGCAATAACAATCGTGTCGCCAACGACATTGCTCTTCTTTTTTCTGGGGGCAATTGTCGACGCTGGGCGTCGCGTAACAGGGAACCTGCCCATGTTCTTCCTGAATCTGCCGGATCAATTCGGCCTGTATGCTGAAGCTGCACCCCTTTTCCGGTTCCATGTCGCCCCCCGTCAGTGTAGTCGCTACGTTCAACCGCCGGTACATGCCGGCCTCTCTAAACTATGCTGACGAATCCTAGCAACATTGCAACGTAATAAGAATAGACCGAAATATCTATGCAATTCGGCCTATATATTCCATTTCTGACGCCCAAACAAAAAGGCCAACCTTGCGGCCGGCCTTTTGCTGGGTTCCTGCAGCGACTTTGTTAAGCGCGCTTCTTGAACTCGTTGGTGCGGGTGTCGATTTCGATCTTGTCGCCGATTTCGATGAATGCTGCAACCGGCAGTTCGAAGCCGGTGCTGATCTTGGCCGGCTTCATTACCTTGCCGGAAGTGTCGCCGCGTACCGACGGCTCGGTGTAAATGACTTCGCGCACGATGGTGGTCGGCAGTTCGACCGAAATCGCCTTCTCGTTGTAGAACACCACTTCGCACGGCATGCCGTCTTCGATGTAGTTGATCGAGTCGCCCATGCTCTCGGCTTCGATCTCGTACTGGTTGTATTCCTCGTCCATGAAAACATACATCGGGTCGGCGAAGTAGGAATAGGTGCAGTCCTTGCGATCGAGGATGATCTGGTCGAACTTGTCATCGGCAGCGTACACGGTTTCCTTGCCAGCCTCGGTCAACAGATTCTTCATCTTCATCTTGACCACCGAACCGTTACGGCCGGAACGGCTGTATTCGGCCTTCAGGATGACCATCGGCTCGCCACTCACATTAATGACGTTACCTGCGCGAAGTTCTTGTGCTGTTTTCATGTTTACTGCCCCTCAATTTCGAAGGCGCGCATTCTACCGATTTCCTGATAAAAATCCAGTAAATTCAACGCCAGATTATTTTCTGCCAATTCCCGCGCCCAGCTTGGCGCGCGGGCATCCAGTTCGCAGCGAACGACAGTGTATGCCGACCATGCTGCACCGGCCCCGCCTTCGTCGTTCCACTCCCGCCACAAGCCCTGCACCGCCTCGCTTGCCGCAAGACTGAGCGTCGCGCAATACAGATTCAGGAAGGCCTGCAGCTTTTCCCAGTGCACCGCATCGTGCTGCGGATATATCTGCCACACGAACGGCTTGCCCGCCCACTGGGCGCGAACGCAGGAGTCCTCGCCGCGGACGAAATTGACATCGCATGCCCACAAGAGTTCGTCGTAGCGTTCCTGTTCGACGAACGGGAGCACCTGCACCCGCAGGCTGCCGCGCCTGTATGCGATTCCTGCACCCGGCTCGGCATCACCGAAGTATTGCCCGACCTGAGGCAGGATGCGCCCTTCCGGTACGAGGCACAGCACCGGCTGCGCGCCAGCCGCCCAGACATCGAACAACCCGGCCAGCGCGGCATTCTCGTAGCCGAACAGCGAAACCTTCAGCGTACCCGCCTCTGGCATGTCCATGCCAAGCGACTGCCAATAGGCCTGCTGTTGCGCAGAATTACCGAGAAACTCATCGCGCCGCGTCAACAGATCGCGCTCCAGCAACAGTCCGCCGGTCTGCTTCGTGAAGCCGGGAAAGAAGAAGTACTTGGTCAACGGCAGCGATGGATGCGGCGATGGCAACCTGTGGCAGCCATACACCCAGTCTTCCGCGGAGAGGTATTCGAGATTGATCCATACCGGCTTGCTTTCCTGCATCGCCATCGCATCGATATAGGACTGTGGCAGCTTGCAGCCGAACGCGGCTATCACCAGTTCGGCGGGCTGCACCTCCGGGAACGGATCGCACCATCTCCGCACCTCTACGCCGCGACAATGCTGGGACTCCAGCGCCGCATCGGCCTCGGGACACAGCCTCGCAAAGCTGCCGAGATCGTCCACCCACAGCCGCACCTCCAGACCGAACTCGCCCGCCAGTTGCCGCGCCAGCCGCCAGCACACGCCGATGTCACCGTAGTTGTCGATGACGTTGCAGAAGAGGTCGCAGTGGATAATTTTGCTCATGCCGAATCGTACCGTTAATCCGGCATCGATGCAGGGACAGACCGTACCCCCCGCTTGTTAAGTCTTGAAGGTCCGATTGTATTCGGCCAGTGCCTGAGCGACCTGCCCCGAGGGCTTAGCCTCATCGCCCGTGCCGAACTCCGCCTGCAAGGAAGTCTTGTTATCGCGAATAAAGTCGATGGCGCGATCCAGATTATCGATCTGTCTCTCGATGAAGTTTCCGCTCGAATTGAGCAAGCTTGCCGACTTGACGAAATTCGCGCTGAACTCCTGCACGGTCGCCACGACGCCTTGCTTGTTGGCGGACAGTTGCGAACTCAGCCTGGCGACATCCAGAGTAGCCAATCCGGTAGCGGGATCGATGGTGATGCCCAGACTACCCAGTCCGTTCAGGCCAGCCCCAGCCCCGAAGAAACGATTGCTGATGCTTTGCTCCAACTCGTATCGGGAAACCTGGGCAGCCTGAGTGCCAGCCAGCACTCCGCCTTGCTGCATGGCCGGGTTGAAGCGCTGTACCCAGCTGTTGTATTCGCTCACAAAACTCTGCAGCAGGGTCTGAATCCTGTCGTTGTCGGTGGATACCGTAATGCCTCCCAAGTTCTGGCCTGCCTGCTGCATATGGGAAACCGACGATCTCATCCGGCTTAGTTCGGAGAACTGGGCCTTGAAGAGCACCTCGCAGTTGTTGATGAGGGACATCATCTCATAGGCCGACTCGGGATCGGACAGCGCCATATTGCGCCCCGGCGGGGAAATACCCGTTATACCGCCGACCGGATTTATGCCGACGTTTTGGCCGAACTGAGACAACGGGACAGATAAGGGCGGCGTAAATAATGGATTCGTCGGGGCACTGTCTGAAACCAACTGCGAGAACAGGGCATCAAACGAGCCGCCGCCTTTGTTGACTGAGGACGAGTTCGACTGCTTCGGTTGTAAAGGATCAATAAAAACGGGCGGGATTTTCATGTGATTTCCTCCTGTAGTGATCTGCTAGACCGGCATCTAGATGCGAGTGCATTCCAAGTCCGGAATGACCGAGCCGTCACAAATCGGCCTTGCTCGGCGTCAGAATAATGCATTTTCGACATCAATACCGCTGCTCAGGTTCATTCCGCATGCAGCGCCTCCACCGGGTCCAGCCTCGCGGCGCGCAGCGCGGGCGCGACGCCCGCCGCTAGGCCTATGGTGATCGCGGTCAATTCGGCGAGCACGGCGAACAGCCAGGGCGTATGAACGGGGAGCGCAGGGAACAGCAGATGCAACGCCTGCGCGATGCCGACGCCTAGCGCCAATCCCATCAGGCCGCCCATCGCGGACAGCAGCATGGCTTCGCTGAGGAACAGCGTCAGCACCTGCCGTTCGCGCGCACCCAGCGCGCGCAACAGGCCGATCTCGGCGGTGCGCTCGGTGACGGCCATGGTCATGATCGTAAGGATGCCGACCGCGCCGACCAGCAGGGAGATGCCGCCCAGCGCGCCGACGGCGAATGTGATCACGTCCAGCACCGACCCTAACACCTCCAGCGCCTGTTCCTGCGAGATGACGGTGAAGTCCTCGCGCCCGTGGCGCTCTTTCAGGCGCTCGGTGATGATGCGTATCACTGTATCGACATCGGCGCTCGGGCGGTAGCTCACCTGGATTTCCATCAGGCCGGGGCGGTTCAGCAGCTCCATCGCGCGCGCCACCGGGATGAACACCGCGTCGTCCAGATCAAGACCGAGCACCTGGCCTTTCGGCTCCATCACGCCGACCACGCGGTAGCGCTGTCCGCCGACGCGCAGATACTGGCCCAGCGGATTCTGGCCGGGAAAGAGCTCCTGCCGCACCTTAGAGCCCAGCACAACGAAGGCGCGCGCCTGTTCGTTGTCCTCGTCCGGCCAAAAGCTGCCGCTCTGCACCTTCATCGTGAACGCCTGCGCGAAATTGCGCCCCTCACCGAACACCGTGGTGCGGCGCGTCTTACCGTTGGCGCGCAACTCGGCGTTGCCCATCACGCTGGCGTTGACGTTCTCAACATAAGGCAAGTCGCGCAACGCAATCGCATCGTCCAGCGAGAGCTGCCGCACCGAACCGAGCACACCGATGTTACCCCCCTGCGTCTGCGTTTTGCCGGGCTGGATGGCGACGATGTTGGTGCCGAACTGCGAGAACTCGTTCAGCACGAACTGGTGCAACCCCTCGCCGATGGAAGTCAGCAGGATCACCGCCGCGATGCCAATGGCGATGCCCAGCCCGGTGAGGAAGCTGCGCATCCGATAAGTGAGGAAGCTGGAGGTGGTCAGCGTGACCAGGTCGCGAAAGTACATACCGTCACCGTCCCGCCAACGCCGCCACCGGATCTAGCTTCGCCGCGCGCCGCGCGGGCCACACGCTGAACAGGATGCCGGTGCCGAGCGCGGTGCCGAACGCGGCCAGCACCGCCCACCACGGCGGCGAAACCGGCAGGCTGGGATACATCAGCGCGATGGCCGTGCTGCCGGCGTAGCCCAGCGCCAAACCGGCCACGCTGCCGATGCCGGACAGCAGCGCCGCTTCGGCGAAGAACAGGCTGCGTATCTGTTTGCCGGGCGCGCCCAGCGCCTTGAGCAGACCGATTTCCTTCACGCGCTGCGCGACGGCGATCAGCATCACGTTCATGATGAGCACGCCCGCGACGGCCAGGCTGATCGCGGCGATGCCGCCGACGGCCATGGTCAGCGCGGTCAGGATGCGGTCGAAGGTGGCGAGCACCGCGTCCTGCGTGATGACCGTCACATCCTTCTCGCCGCCGTGGCGCTGGAACATGATGCGTTCGGCATCGAGCTGGACCTGCTCGATGACATCGCGGCTCCTGGCCTCAATCAGGATGCGGAACAGGCCGGAGGTGTTGAACAACTGGTGCGCCGAGGCGACCGGAATGATGACGATCTCGTCGGTATTGAAGCCCATGGATTCGCCCTGCGGCGCCAGCACGCCGATCACACGGAAGCGCCGGTCGCCCAGCCTCACCCACCGCCCTATTGCCGGTTCGTTGCCGAACAGTTCGCGCTTCATCTTGATGCCGAGCACGCACACCGACGCACTCTCGCGGATGTCGCCGGCAGGCAGGAAACGGCCGAGGCCCATGCTCATATGCCGCACGTCGAGGAAGTCGGCAGTGGAACCGAGTACGACCACCTCGCGGTTCAGCGCATCGCGCGACAGCGAGGCCGAACCGACGGTCAGCGGCGCGATGCGTTTTACCGCGGTACTGCCCAGGATGGCCGTCGCATCGTCCAGTGTAATCTCGCGGGGAATCTGGCCGAGCAGCATGCCGGGGCCGATGCCCGCCGTCTCGGTGCGCCCCGGCAGCACGATCACGAGATTGGTACCCAGCGAGGCGAACTGGTCGACGACATAGCGGCGCGCGCCCTCGCCCAGCGCGGTGAGCACCACCACCGCGGCGACGCCGATGGACATCGCCAGCATCATCAGCAGCGTACGCGTCGGGCTGCCGCGCAGGCTGCCGGAGGCGAACTGGAGGGTGTCGGCGAATCTCATGGAGAAATCCCCCCTGCCCCCCTTTTGCAAAGTGGGGTTACAAACGAAAGTCGATCACATTCCCCCCTTTGCAAAAGGGGGGAATGGGGGGATTCAAGAACGTCGATCATCACCGACCTCCATTTTGCTCATCGGACAGGATGCGCCCATCCAGCATGTGGATTTGCCGATGCGCGCGCGCGCCGATCTCGGCGTCGTGCGTCACCACCACCAGCGAAATACCCCGTTCCAGCAAGCCTTCCAGCAGCTTGAGCACTTCCCAGCCGGTATTGCGGTCGAGGTTGCCGGTCGGTTCGTCGGCCAGCAGCACGGTGGGGTTCATCACCGTCGCGCGGGCGATGGCGACACGCTGGCGCTGGCCGCCGGAAAGCTGGTCCGGCTTGTGGTCGGCGCGGTCGGACAGGCCGTAGTTCTGCATCAGCACCTGCACCCGCGACTTGCGCTCCTCGGACGGAATACCAGCAAGGATCATCGGCAGCTCGACGTTCTGCGCTGCGGTCAGGCGCGGCACCAGATGGAAGGACTGAAACACGAAGCCGATCTTTTCGCGGCGCACGCGCGCCTGCTGCTCGTCGTTCAGGTCGGTGACGTTGCCGCCGTCCAGCAGGTAGGTGCCGGAGCTGGGCCGGTCGAGCAGGCCCAGCATGTTGAGCATCGTGGATTTGCCGGAGCCGGACGGCCCCATGATGGAGATGTATTCGCCCGCATCGAGACGCAGGTCGATGTCGCGCAGCGCGGCGACTTGCTGGTCGCCGACGATGAAGGTGCGGCAGACTTTCTGCAGTTCGATCATTGTATTTATCGTACGGGCATGGCGCGCCGTGCCCCTGCCTCTTCCGGCTGCACCCGCACACCCGCCTTCACGCCGGCCTGGTCCAACGCGGTAACGATGCGCTCGCCCTCGGCAAGCCCCTCGGTGACCTCGGTGTATTCCCAGTTGGCCAGCCCGGTCTTCACGGTGCGCTCTTCCAGCACACCGTCGCTCGCGCGATAGAGCAGCACTCGCTTGCCCTCCAGCAGGGACTGCGTCGGGATGCGCAGCACCTTGTCGCGCACGGTGTGGACGATCTCGACATCGGCGCTGTAGCCGACCAGCAGCGCATCGGCCTGCGGCGGCTCGGCGAAATCGACCTCTACCTCGACGGTGCGCGCCTGTTTCTCCAGATCGATCACATAAGGCGCGACGCGCTTGACTTGCCCCTCGAACGACTTGTCCCTGAGCGCGTCCAGCGTGATGCGCGCCGGCAAGCCCACCTTCACATGGGACGCATCCACTTCGTCTATGGGCGCGCTGACGAACAGGCAGCTGTCGTCGATCAGGTCGATAGCGGGAGGGGTAGGAATGCCCGGCGGCGAAGGCGTGGCGTATTCGCCCAACTCGCCGCTGATGTCGGCGACGACGCCGTCAAACGGCGCGCGCAACACCATGCGCCGCAACCCGGCCTGCGCCACCGCGATGCGCGAACGCGCCTGCCCGACCTCGCCACGCACAGCGGTGCAGGAAGCCTGCTTAGCCTTGGCGTCCGCCTCGGCGCGTTCCAGCCCCTCGGGAGAGATGAAGCCGCGCTCGCGCAACTGGCGCGCGCGCACCGCCTGTTTGCTGCTCTGGTCGGCCAGCGTGCAGACCTCCTCGACGCGCATCGAAGCGGTATTCAATTGCTGCTCGGCCAAACGAGCCTGCGCCTCCAGGTCGTCATTCCACAACTCCAGCAACACCTGATCCGCCTTGACCCGCTCGCCCTTCTTCACCAGCAGATGCGCGATCTGCCCGCCCGCAGGCGGCGACATCTTGGCGCGGCGGCACGCTTCTATCGTGCCCGCACGGGTGTTGCTGACCGTCGCCTCCACCGCACCGCGCTCGACCTTGGTCAGCGCCACGCGCAACGGCGCCGGCCGCGTCAGATACCAGGAGGCGCCCGCCAGCAGCGCGGCAGCTACGGCCCAGACTAGATAACGGAATATGCGACGCTGCGGCAAGGCCATGCTTCCCCCGTGAGAACATTCAATTCAGAGCGGCTATTGTAACCAGACGATACCCCGGCTTGTGGAACATGTCGATGCAGAGATGTCTGCATCCGGAAACCGGACGCACAAAACAAAAACGCCACCCGGAGGTGGCGTTTCTGACAATCGATTCGAGATCGATTAAGCAGCTTGGATGTTCGAAGCTTGCTTGCCCTTCGGGCCTTGAGTCACTTCGAAGGAGACCTTCTGGCCTTCTTGCAGCGACTTGAAACCGCTCATGTTGATTGCGGAGAAGTGCGCGAACAGGTCTTCGCCACCGTCATCCGGAGTGATGAAGCCGAAGCCCTTAGCGTCGTTGAACCACTTAACTGTACCATTTGCCATGTTGTTACTTCCTTACTAAAAAAACGGGGAAATCCCCCCGCGGGACTATTTGAATCGAAGATTGCACATGAGAAACAGTACAGCACAGACTTTGAATCAAATACCAGCCGGCTTTTTACGTGGTAAATCAGACACCGTCAAGGAGTTTCGTATATATCTCGCAAAAATACGGTAAAACCCTACCGTAGCCCGACAATTTGCATGAGTTCGCTCGCTGTTTAGCGCGCCACCATCAACAAGCGACGAACTCCAGCGCATTGCCGTCCGGGTCGCGGCAGAACAGCGCGGCACGTCCGGATTTGCTCATTGTATACGCGATGCCGGCCTGATCCAGCTTCGCCCGCAACGCTTCCAGATCGTCGACGCCCAGCGCGACATGGCGGTCGCGTCCGCCATGAGCGGGGCGAACCAGTCCTGCCTCGGGATTCGGCAACACCATCAGGTGTATCTGCTGCCTTGCAGCTACGTCATACCACATGCCGTCGAAGCCCATAGCCGGGCGATCCGGGCTTGGGCGCAGGCCGAGCACGCCTTCGTAGAAGTCGCGCGACCGCGCAAGGTCGCTGCTCAGGAATGTCGCGTGATGGATGCCTGTGATCATCGGCCGGCGATTATCGACCCGTAACCGGAACCACCTTGCCGGCGGCGAGCTTCGCGCGCGCCCTCGCCTCGTCGGTGTCACGGCCATTCGCCAGCGCGACGCCCATGCGGCGGCGCTTGAAGGATTCCGGCTTGCCGAACAGCCGGATGTCGGATTCCGGCACGCGCAACGCTTCGTCCACACCGGTGAACGCGATGCCCTTCTCTTCCATGCCGCCGTAGATCACCGCCGACGCGCCCGCTGCACGCAACGAAGCATCCACCGGCAAGCCCAGAATCGCGCGCGCATGCAACTCGAATTCATTCAGGCGCTGAGTGCACATCGTCACCATCCCGGTGTCGTGCGGACGCGGGCTGACTTCGCTGAACCACACCATGTCGCCCTTCACGAACAGCTCGACGCCGAAGATGCCCTGCCCGCCCAGGTCGTCCGTGACCTTCTTTGCGATGTCGCGCGAACGCTGCAATGCGACCGGCGTCATCGCCATCGGCTGCCAGCTCTCGACGTAATCGCCGTGCACCTGAACATGGCCTATCGGTTCGCAGAAGTGCGTCTCGATTGCGCCATCGCTGCCGACCGCGCGCACGGTCAACTGCGTGATCTCGTAATCGAAGTCGATGTAGCCCTCGACGATCACCCTGCCCTGATTCACGCGCGAGCCGGATGCGGCGTAATCCCACGCGGCCTGCACCTCGTCCGCGTTATCGACCTTCGATTGTCCCTTGCCCGACGAGGACATCACCGGCTTCACGATACAGGGGAAACCGACGACTTCGGTCGCGGCACGCAGCTCTTCCAGACTGTCGGCGAACTTGTACGGCGAAGTCGCAAGGCCCAGCGTCTCGGCGGCGAGACGGCGTATGCCTTCGCGGTTCATCGTCAGTTGCGCAGCGCGAGCGGTCGGGATCACGCGCGCCAGCCCTTCCTTCTCGATCTGCACCAGCATGTCGGTGGCGATGGCCTCGATCTCCGGCACGACGATGTCCGGGCGCTCCTGTTCGATCAGCGCGCGCAACGCCGCGCCGTCCGCCATGTTGATCACATGGGCGCGATGCGCGACCTGATGACCGGGCGCATTTTCATAGCGATCCACCGCGATGGTCTCGACGCCTAGGCGCTGCAATGCAATGAGGACTTCCTTGCCGAGTTCGCCGCTGCCGAGCAGCATGACTTTGGTAGCGGAGGGACTGAGCGGCGTGCCGAGTATGGGCTGTTTCATGATGGCAAAAAGGCTGTTGAATTACGGGTGCGCCGGATTATACACATAGGGAAACCCCTATTTACTTGACTGTCCGGAGGCGTAGCATACCCGCTCCATTCCAACCACGAGGAGCGAAATCATGACGAACGTCGAGCAGTTGCTGGGAGATGAAGCGGCACATTTGTTGCAATATCGTTGCGCAGGCATTCCAAAAGAATCCCTGCACCTCCCGGGACCGGACTACGTGGATCGCGTCGTGGCGATGAAGGACCGCAAGGTCGGCGTGCTGCGCAGCCTGCAAGCCTTGTATGGACATGGCCGCCTGGCGAATACCGGCTACATCTCCATCCTGCCGGTGGATCAGGGCGTGGAGCATTCCGGCGCCGCGTCGTTCGCGCCCAACCCGATGTATTTCGACCCGGAGAACATCGTCAAGCTCGCGCTCGAAGGCGGCTGCAACGGCGTGGCCTCG
>MGWR01000049.1 GCA_001801085.1 Gallionellales bacterium GWA2_60_142
TAGTAGTTACGGCGACCGGCGCGGGAATACTGACCGCAGCCGACCGGGCCGTGAGAAATGTGGATCATGTCCTTGATCGGGCCCCACACCACGCCCTTGGAACCGGCGTAAGCGCAGCCGCGAATCGTCATCACGCCCGGCAAAGATTTGCGGTTCGATGTGATGCACTTCTTGGACTGTTCGATAGATTGATCGTTGACGGCGAGGTGCTTCTCGCGGTCCTTTCTTGCCTTCTCGGGATAGACCTCAAGCACCTCTTGAATGAGGGCCTGGGTCTCTTCGCGTGTTAATGCAGACATTTCGTTCTCCTTTGACGACCCACCAATATGTGGAGACGTCTATCAGATTTAACTTGCTCGGTAAGAATGGCGGACCGTACCCAACAACCAACGGCCCGCCGTCCTTGACACCTTGCTATCAGGCAGCGACCGCAGCCTTGCCGATGATGGACTCGTCTTCCGCTTCCATGATGCCGAATTCCATCAGCAACTCTTCCAGCTCGTCCATGGTGATCGGAGTCGGGATAACGAACTTCTTGTTCTCCACGATCTTCTTCGCCAGTTGACGATACTCGTCGGCTTGCTTGTTGGTAGGATCGTATTCGATCACGGTCATACGACGGATCTCGGCGTGCTGCACCGAGTTGGCGCGCGGGATGAAGTGAATCATTTGCGTACCCAGCTTTGCAGCCAGCGCGATGATCAGCTCATCTTCACGGTCAGTGTTACGGCTGTTGCAGATCAGGCCGGCCAGACGCACGCCACCGGAGTTCGCATACTTCACGATGCCCTTGGCGATGTTGTTGGCGGCGTACATCGCCATCATTTCGCCGGAGCAAACGATGTAGATTTCCTGCGCCTTGTTTTCGCGGATCGGCATTGCGAAGCCGCCGCACACCACGTCGCCCAGCACGTCGTAGAACACGAAGTCGAGTTCGTCGTCGTACGCGCCTTCTTCTTCGAGGAAGTTGATCGCGGTGATAACGCCACGGCCGGCGCAACCGACTCCTGGCTCAGGACCGCCGGACTCGACGCACTTCACGCCGCCGTAACCAACCGACAACACGTCTTCGAGTTCGAGGTCTTCCACGCTGCCAGCTTCGGCGGCCAGTTCCATCACGGAATTCTGTGCCTTCGAGTGCAGGATCAGGCGAGTCGAGTCAGCCTTCGGATCGCAGCCAACGATCATCACTTTCTTGCCGGATTCGGCCAGAGCCGCTACCAGATTCTGGGTGGTCGTTGATTTACCGATACCGCCCTTACCGTAAATTGCGCATTGACGCAGTGCCATGTTAGTCTCCTGAGAGGTTGCAAAAAGTTGCGATTGAAATCTGTCGCTCGCACCCTCTACACCGCAAGCACCGTGCCACCCGCCGCAAAAATACCCAACCGCATGAAATGCAAGAGAAAATAAATTCCGCGCCGGACACCACTGCGGATGTGGAACACAACAAAACGGAAAATTTTGTAGCAGTGTCTACAACAACCTCCGTCCTTCTGCCCCGCTGGGCCAGACTTCCGATCAACCGCTGCAACCTGCCCGCCGACATCCTGGGCAGCCTCACCTTCCAGCACGCACCCACCGAACTCGAACTCGACGGCGTCGCGCAATTCCATCGAGGCCTGTTCGCCCTTCTGGACAAGATTGACGATCCCGCCGAGCGCGCCCGCGCCTTCGCGATGCACATGAATGCCGCGTTCTACCTCGACGAACCGGAACAGGCGGGCTACACCCCGCAAGCGACACACAAAAGACAAAAAGCCGACTACCTGCGCATGATGCGCGGCTGGAGTTTCGATTCGGATGGTGCGGAAGGTGCCGCGTTGAAAGGCTGGGTGGAATCGCGCTTCGGCCTGCTGCCCAGACACCACGGCGGCCCGATACGCGACTTCTCCGGCGTGGCCTACCGCCGTTATCTGGAAATGCGCGCGACCGCGCTGTATGGAACCAACGCGCTGGAAGCGCAGCTCGACCTGCTCTTCACCTATTGCCAGTACGAACTCGCGCGCCTGCATCCCGACGAAACCCACCTCACCCTGTATCGCGGCATAAACCGCGTGGACGATCACGAAACGCAAGCAACGCTGGACGACAAACACCGCGTCGTCCTGTTCAACAACCTGAGCTCCTTCACCGCCAACCGCGAACGCGCCGACGAATTCGGCGACTACCTGCTCACCGCGCTCGTGCCGTTATCGAAAGTGTTCTGCTACACGAGATTGCTGCCGGGGATGTTGCAGGGGGAAGACGAATACACCGTGATCGGCGGGTTGTATGAGGTGGGGATAGCGGCGTATTGATGGCAGGAAATCCATTAGGCTCAGGCATCATTGGCGCTTCAAATCAACGGAATGCCGGTACAACTCAAATTTGCTAGACTGCGAAACTGCAATATCAGGAGATCGCACCATGCTAACAACAATAGAAGTGACCATAGACAGCACCGGGCATTTGCATAGCGTCGAACCCAAGCAAACCATCAAGCCGGGGCGCGCACTGCTGACTT
This sequence comes from Gallionellales bacterium GWA2_60_142, assembly GCA_001801085.1. Taxonomy (GTDB): domain Bacteria; phylum Pseudomonadota; class Gammaproteobacteria; order Burkholderiales; family Gallionellaceae; genus Gallionella. Next base: position 2,507 of record MGWR01000049.1, read on the forward strand.
GGCTGGAACCTGATGCCGCACACGAACCGGCCTTGATGGCGGAGGCCGCCCTGGAGCAAGAATGGCTCAATCCCGAGGAGGATGCAGCGTGGGAACATTTGCAGCCGGGCAAGTAGTCGTCCTGCCTTTTCCATTCTCAGACCTCAGCCGTAAGAAGCTGCGTCCGGCTTTATTGCTGGCAGATGCGTTGGTTATTGTGCGAGCTTTAGAGACAAACTGGCGAACTTAATGACATCATGGACTGCTTGAAAGAGATGCCTTCCGAAAAGATAAGCACCTCGTCGCCAACCCTATTGGATGCACTTTGAGATAACTTATAAAGTATCTTTTTCTTCTCGGCGTACAAATTCAGAATGAAGTCGTGATTATCATAAGAAACCATCCACTTTTTCTTCATTTTGTGAACATGTCTCGAAAGTTTTTCGTGATCGGCTTTCAAATAAAAGTTCATATACAGATCGGCACCCTTTTGATAATAGGGAGGATCAAGATAAATGAATACCTTCTCCAATTTATGATCCATCTTCCGCACAAATGCCAGCCCATCCAAGTTTGAAACTGAAATCCGGCTTTTGAACTGAGCTATCTTCTGTATCCGAGCAATGAGGTCTTTCTTATTGAAGCGGACATCTATCTTGTAATTACCCTTCTGCTCATAGCCACCGATAACCCCTCCCTTGATGACGCCAGAGACGTTTGTTCGATTGAGGAAGAACGTGGACTTAGCCAACTCAAATAAATCGACTGACTGTGCATCTTTTTGAATCTCTTTGTACTTATACCAACTGTCCATCGAGACTTCGACATCATTGATCCAACTGCAAAACTCATCTGGCTGCGCCAATACTGAAGCCCAGAAGGCGTAAATTGATCGATCAAAATCGTTAATATAAATACGATCTACATACTCTTCAAAAAGCAGTCTCAATGCCAGTCCTGCTCCACCAGCATAAGGCTCAGCATATGCTGAGCCAAGGAGACCGTTTTCATAAAACAACTTTGAAACAAACGGGAAGATGCAATTCTTGCCACCCGGATAACGTAGGGGCGAACAAAAGTTACTCACGATTTAGCCGCCTTACCGTGGGAATCAGTCAGGATAGCTCCAACGATTATGGAAACTGCCAAGGTTTGATCCATATTCGCCGATGCCGAGTAGTTATGGGCTCCCGTATGCAGCAACTGAATGATGCTTGCTTCTGTCACGTTATTGTTTGATAGCGTCGTCTTTACATCCTGATCCATTGTGCCTTTCGCCTTTTGGAATCTAGATTTGATAAATTTATCCAGGTCTTGCTGACAGTCCTTAGCAGCGGCTTCGCAAAGTAAGCGAAGAGCCATGCGAATTAAGCTCGGAAAAATTTCGGACAAAGAGTCTTTGTTGTCGCTGTAAAAAGAGTGAAGATCAACAATGTCTCGGTACAGGTTACTTACGCCCCCGATGCGAAGATAAAGTGGACTACCGAAAATTTCGGTAGTCTTCGTTCGAACGCGCTTGCTTTGCTTTGGTTTTGCCGCGCCATCGGAGATCGCATTTTTTGCGTTGAGGCTCACTTCCCGAGCTTTATGCCTCCTATGCTCCTCGATGATTCGCTGAGAAGAGGGATCCAATACTTCGAGAACTTTGCCTCGATTCAACCGTGTCGAAATTTCTTTTTCTTTAATCTTTTTGGAAATGTCGTCAAGTATCTCTTGTGTTTCGGAGGAGCTGTGCTTGCTGAGCAGCTTGTCACCATCAAGTGAGATTCCAAGTTTAGTTAGTATGTCCTCCCGGAAAATTTCTTCTTTGACAAACCGCTGATTCAGATGGGGGTTGGCACTGATAAGGCCGGTACTTTCCTCCATTATCAAAAACGGCGTCTTCTCTTGCTTCATGTGTTTGTGAAGAAATATATCGCGCTCAAGAGGTAGCCAAGAACCTGTATCGGCGTGCTTCCTATATACGTTTTGAAGGGCGATGTCTTTTGAACAGACATTACATGGAATTTCATTTGGAAAACTCGGAATTGAGGCTGTATCGAATCCATCGACAGACACGAGCCTATGTTTTATTTTGGCAAGAATGACCCGTCTATTTCCGTCATATACAACAGGCTTCTTCCCATGAAAAACGACCGTCGGCAACTCACTATAGTCGTAATGTTTCCCCATCTCCTTAGCTAACTTCGGCAAACTCCATTTTGATCGCTCGTCATCAAGTGCCCTATCCACAATGTCTTGATCAGTGGCTTTTTCGTCGATGGGGTCTCGCGGATTTTCGGTCCAGAGCACCAAGTCTTCCAGTTTGAGCGTCCTTACCTCTTGCCCCATATATCCCCCTCAATTTATACAACTTGCACCGAAACATCTTAATTGACGACATCCTATCGACCTGCGAAGTAGTTATGAATGACATCTATCGGAGCAATTATGCCAGTTTGGCACACCGCTCACCAACGACCGCCGTAAGCGAAAGCCCGCGTAGCCCGCATAGGATGCAGTTGAGCTTTGCATGGACAATCGACTAGGCCAACAAACAACGTCGGCCAAGTCGCTGGTCAGCGCAAGCAATACCCATCGCCCATTTCGATCAATGATGGGTATCGCGTTGCTCAACCCATCCTACAACCGCCACGTACTTCGCCCGCGCTATTACCCCAACTATTACCCTTACTAAAGGGTAATTACCCCCTCCTTCTCAACCGATTCAGGGGCTGCATCGCAATAGTTCTACAGCCCCAGCAACGCCGATATCTTCGCGCGCACCTCGTCCAGTTCTTCCGCTGTCGCCTTGCCTTTCGGCGTGGCCTTGCGCGCTTTCCAGTCGAGGTTCTTCACTTGATCGGATAGCACCGCGCTGTTGACGCCCTGGGCCTGGATGATGACCTCGAACGGGTAGCCTTTGATCTGGGTGGTCATCGGGCAGCACAGCATCGTGCCGGTCTTTCTGTTGTAGGCGGCAGGGCTGAGTACCAGCGCGGGGCGGTGTCCGGCTTGTTCGTGCCCTGCCTGCGGGGAAAATTCGAGCCAGACTATATCGCCCGCATCGGGCACGAAGCGGGCGGCCATTACCAGATTTCCTTGCCGACCGGCGCTCCCGTATCGACGGGCTCGTGCTGGTTGCTGGAGGTAATGCCGCCCAGCAACTCATCCAGTTTGTATGCCTTGCGGCGCACCGGTTCGATGACGATGCGCCCCTGCTCTTCGCGCACATCGACGGGCTGATCCAGACCGACATGCGCCGCCGCCATGATGGCCGCCGGAATACGTACAGCGGCGCTGTTGCCCCATTTCTTGACGATGACTTCCATGATATTTGTCTCCCGGGATGCGATAGGCCTCAGTTTAGAAAGCCTCTCGATGTGTGTCAACATTGTTGATACTTGGCACACAGGCAGAAGCAAGGGACGAACCCCGGTGCATTCTGCTCTTCGAATGCTGGGGTTCGTTCCTCACCCCAGCCTACGGAACTGCATCCCCTGACTGCTCACAATCGAAGCGCGATATACTTTTCTTGTACGTATATCGACAAGGAGTAAATCATGCAAGTTGCCAAATGGGGAAATTCGCTGGCGGTGAGGTTGCCCGCCGTGCTGGTGCAGGCGCTGGGTTTGAAGGAAGGCGATGAAATTTCCCTGCATGCCATCAACGCCAAAACCTTTGAGGTTTCCAAAAAGCAGGACGTGAAAGAATTGCTTGCCCACCTGCATCAATTTCGCGGACGCCTGCCTGCCGACTTTCACTTTGACCGTCTGGAAGACAACGAGCGGAGTTAACGATCATGGTGATTGATACCACCCCGAATGATGAAACGCCCTGTAGGTGCGACCCTTCGATAAATTCAGGGCAGGCTTGAGTCGTGCTAGATACGTTCTAGCTCCACGTTACCTTCGCGGCTGAAGCCGCTCCTACGAAAACCGCCGCACCCTGTAGGCTTCAGCCGTGAAAAGAAGTTCGCACCTCCCGACGCTCCCACGAGTGTTGTTCTACATCCTCATAGCCCCACGCTGGCCTTTTCCTTGGCCGATTTCTTGCTCAAATCCACCCTGTAACCTCTGCAACATCGGCTGACATCAGTCTGATTCCCGCAACCTCAGCATCTGCCGACTTCTCAAGCAGCGCATCACGATTGTAGGCAATCCGACATCGCCGGCGTTTGTTGTCGAGTCGCGTTCGCAACCAATTCAGGAAAAGACGATGAAGTTCTACATGACGCCCGGCTCGTGCTCGACCGGTATCCACATCCTGCTCGAAGAGCTGGAGCTGGTGTTCGAGGTGTATCTGGTGAATCTGATGGCGGGCGATCATCTGCGGCCGGAGAATCTGGCGGTGAATCCCAAGGGCGCCATCCCGACGCTGGTGCGCGACGATGGTTCGGCGATCACCGAGTTCCAGACCATCGCGTGGTGGCTGGCGCGCGCTTACCCCAAGGCAAAGTTGCTGCCGGATGACATCGAGGGCGAGGTGCGGGTGATCGAGACGCTGGACTACGTGGTGGGCACGATCCACGGACAGGGTTACACGCGCATCTTCACCACCGACAATTACTCAAGCGATGCAGCGGAGCATGCGGCGATCCAGGCGCGCGGGCGCGAGATTGTGAGCAAGGGTCTTGCGTTGATGGATGGCGTATTGGCTGGCAAGGACTACGTAATCGGCAATTTCAGCATCGCCGATGCGGCATTGTTCTATGTGGAATTCTGGGCGGACAAGATCAAGCTGGAATTGCCGGCTAACTGTCTTGCGCATTACCGGCGCATGCTGCAACGCCCTGCGGTGCGCCGGGTGTTGATGGAAGAAGGTTACCGGGTATGAGCGAGAAGCCTGCACAGCTAAAGACCCAACTCGACTGGTCAGCCTACGAGAGCTACGGCAGTTTCGGCAGTTTTGATTTTGGCAGTTTCGGCGAGAGCGAGGTGGCAGCGCCTGCCACAGGCGGCGGCTACGCCAAGGCGGCGGCTGTGTGCATGGGTAAGCGCCATTGCCAGAAAAAAGACAAGGGTGTGATGTGCCCCAGCTTCCGCGTCACCGACGACGAGAAGCACTCCACCCATCATCGCGCTGTCACGCTCAAGGCGGCTCTCGATGGCGAATTCGGTGCGCATCCATTCCTGAGTGAAGAACTGTCCGAGGCGATGGAATTGTGTGTGAGTTGCAAGGGCTGCAAAAGCGAATGTCCGCATGGGGTGGATATGGCGCTGCTGCGCGTGGAAGCGCTGGCGCAACGTTGGGCGCAACTCGGCCGCGTGCCGTTGCGCGAACGCTTGTTCGCCTTCACGCCGCGCTACGTCAAACACCTGAAACACTTCAACTGGGTGGGCGCGTTGCGCACACGCATGCCGCTGATCGCCAAGGCGATGGAGCGCTGGTTAGGTATCGCCGCCCGGCGTTCATTGCCGAAGGCAGCAGCACGCGATTTCATCTCGACGCAAGCGCAGTCGGTCGCGGTCGCCGAGGGCGCACGCGAGGTCGTGCTGCTGGTGGATACATTCTCCAATCATCTCGATCCGCAGATCGCGCAAGCTGCACTGGAAGTGTTGCAAGCCGCCGGTTACACGGTGCATGTCGCGCAGCCAGCGGCAGGCGAACGCGCGCTGTGCTGCGGCCGCACCTTCCTTTCCAGCGGCCTGATAGACGAGGCGCGCGCCGAAGCAACGCGCTTGCTTGATGCGCTGGTGCCGTTCGCCGAACGCGGGCTACCGGTGATCGGGCTGGAGCCTTCCTGCCTGCTGATGTTGCGCGACGAGTATCACGCGCTGGGCTTGGGCGAGCGCGTGGCGACCCTCGCCAAGTCGGCTGTGCTGCTGGAAGAGTTCCTCGCGCGCGAACACGATGCCAAGCGACTTCAAATTGCATTCAAGCCACTGAACGAGCAAGTGCTGGTGCACGGACATTGCCACCAGAAGGCATTCGGTGCGATGCCGGCGATGGCAAAGGTATTGGGGCTGGTGCCGGGCTTGCAGGTGGAGTTCATCGAGGCCAGTTGCTGCGGCATGGCCGGCTCGTTCGGCATGGAGGCGGAGCATTACGAAGTGTCGGTGCAAATGGGCGAACTCAGCCTGCTGCCCCTGGTACGCGCCGCCGATGCCGACACGCTGCTGATCGCCAACGGCACCAGTTGCCGCCACCAGATCCGCGACGGCGCGGCGCGCGAGGCGACGCATCTGGCGCAGGTGCTGCAACGGGCGCTGCGATAGGCCTCAGCTTAACCCAGTAGGGTGGGCACGCTTCTGTGCCCACGCGGAAATTTGCACGACTACCGCGTGGGCACAAAAACGTGCCCACCCTACGTACTGAAAGGGGAAGAGGATTACGCGGTGATCGGCGTGATGTACGAGATCAACATCACGCCCTATTGATCCTGCCGACTGGATGTTAGTCGCGAACGATGAAAATCACACGACACCCGCGCCATGCGCCTGTTCGTCAGCGAAATAACTGCTGCGCACCATGGGTGCACAGGCCGCGTGACTGAAACCCATCTCCTGCGCGGCGCGCTCGTACATCGCGAAGGTCTCGGGCGGCACATAGCGCAGCACCGGCAGGTGTCCATCCGAGGGTTGCAGGTACTGGCCTATCGTCAGCATGTTCACGTCGTGCGCGCGCAAGTCGCGCATCACTTCCAGCACTTCGTCGTCGGTCTCGCCCAGGCCCACCATCAGGCCGGACTTGGTGACGACCTGCGGGAAGCGCGCCTTGAATTCCTTCAGCAGCTTCAGCGAATGGGCGTAGTCCGCGCCGGGGCGCGCGAGCGTGTACAGGCGCGGCACGGTTTCGAGATTGTGGTTCAGCACGTCCGGCAGGTCAGCCGCCATCGCGTCCAGCGCGACATCCAGGCGACCGCGAAAATCCGGCACCAACGTCTCCAGCCTCGTGGTCGGCGAACTGGCGCGGATCGCGCGCAGGCAGTCGGAAAAGTGTTGCGCGCCGCCGTCGCGCAGGTCGTCGCGATCGACGCTGGTGATGACGACATAGCGCAGCTTCAACAGGCCGATGGAGCGCGCGAGGTTCTGCGGCTCTTCCGGATCGGGCGGCAGCGGCTTGCCGTGCGCGACGTCGCAGAACGGGCAGCGGCGTGTGCACACGTCGCCGAGGATCATGAAGCTGGCCGTGCTCTTGCCGAAGCATTCGCCGATGTTGGGGCAGGACGCCTCCTCGCAGACCGTGTGCAACTGGTTCTCGCGCAGCATGCGCTTCACGTCGTGATAGCCCTGCCCGCTACCGGACTTGACGCGTATCCATTGCGGCTTGCGCAGACGCTCCTGCAACGGCACGATCTTGATCGGGTTGCGCGCGGTCTTCTGTGCACCCGTTTGGCGCTTCTGGATTTTTTCTTCGTTGCTCATGCTAGCCTCAAAGGCTTTCTAAAAATTCGCGAGGAGGGATGGATGCAAGGCGCACGGAGCGCAGGAACCGGAATGTACTTTATGTACATGAGGATTCCGAGCACCGCGCAACGCCGCAGACGCCCTCCGCAGCAATTTTTCACGCATTGCCGATGCCGCTGGTCGGCAGCTTGATCTGCTGCGCAAAGTCCAACATGCGCCTGATCGGCAGCACCGCGCGCGGAATGATTTCCGGATCGACATGGATTTCGTTCTTCCCGCTCTCCAGCACTTCAGCCAGATTGATCAGGCCGTTCATCGCCATCCAGGGGCAATGACTGCAGCTGGTGCAGGTCGCGCCGTAACCCGCGGTGGGCGCTTCGAGGAAGACCTTGTCCGGACACAGCGTGCGCATCTTGTGCAGGATGCCGTTGTCGGTCGCGACGATGAACTCCTTCGCACCGGAATGCTGCGCCGCCTTGATGAGTTGCGTGGTCGAGCCGACCACGTCGGCCAGCTTGACCACCGCGCGCGGCGACTCGGGATGCACCAGCACCAGCGCGCCTGGATGCAGCGCCTTCAGTTCGATCAGCTCTTTCGCCTTGTATTCGTCGTGCACGATGCACGAGCCCTGCCACAGCAGCATGTCCGCGCCAGTCTGTTCCTGCACGTAACTGCCGAGGTGGCGATCCGGCGCCCACAGTATCTTCTCGCCGCGTTCCATCAGGTGCTTCACCACCGGCAGTGCGATCGAGCTGGTCACCATCCAGTCGGCGCGCGCCTTCACCGCCGCGCTGGTGTTGGCGTACACCACCACGGTGCGATCCGGATGGGCATCGCAAAAAGCGGCGAACTCGTCCACCGGACAACCGAGGTCGAGCGAACATTCCGCTTCGAGGTCCGGCATCAGCACACGCTTTTCGGGATTCAGTATCTTCGCGGTCTCACCCATGAAGCGCACGCCGGCGACGACGATGGTCTTGGCCGGATGTTGGTGACCGAAGTTCGCCATATCGAGCGAGTCGGACACGATGCCGCCGGTCTCCTCGGCGAGATCCTGCAGATCGGGATGCACGTAGTAATGCGCAACCAGCACCGCATCCTGCTCCTTCAGCAATCGCTTGATGCGCGCGATCAGCTCGGCCTTCTGCTCCGGGCTCGGCTCCTGCGGGCGCTTCGCCCAGGCACGCGCGGTGCTGCAACTCGATTGCACCGCATCGGGATGATCGTAGGCGATAGAAATGATGTTATCTGGCATGGCTTCTTTCCGCTAATTGCGCTATCGCCGCGCGGTTGCTCGGCGAGAACACCTTGTCCGCAGCCTCTTGCAATGGCAGCCACAGGAAACGCAGATGTTCGCGCGGCGCAAGCTGGACTGCGACCTGCTTCGGCAGCCTCAGGCCGAACACATGCTCGGTGTTTTCGGTGACGCCGAGTTGATAACGATGGCGCCAGTGCGGGTAGATTTCGTAGACGTTCTGAATCTGCCAGTCGGTCAGCGCATATTGCGACGCATCGATGCCGGTCTCCTCGCTCACCTCGCGGATCGCCGTATCGGCCAGCGCCTCGCCCGGTTCGCAACTGCCGGTGACCGATTGCCAATAACCGGGATGGTCGGCGCGCTCCAGCAGCAGCACTTCCAGGTCATTCGTAAAGATCACCACCAGCACCGAGACCGGCTGCTTGTATTCCGCCATTAAACGAAGAATATCCAGAACGCCTTGTTGCGCTGCCGCCAGTACACGGAAGTATCGGCAAGGATATCGAGAGCAATCTCGCGGTCGTTGGCGGACAGGCCGAAGGTGTCGCTGACGTTGCGCAGCAACAGCACGTAACCGGACACGTTGCCGCACCAGGACAGGTCGCACAGGTCGTCGGCCAGCGCATCCCAGTTCGCGCCGAACTCGGCCGGGAATCTGGCGGCGCGCGCCAGCGCGTTAAGCAGGTTCTGCTTGCCCTTGACGCCCTTGAGGTCGGCTTCGAACAGCGCGAAGTTCGCCTCATCGGCGGCGGCACGCAACTCGTCCACGCTGCAAGTCAGCGTGTAGCTACCCGCCGCAGCGGTATCGTTCAATTGTTGCGCCAGTGGATTCATGGCTATTCTCTGATGCGTTTGAAAGTCCGGTAGTGATCTGGGCTGTAATAACATTCTGGCAACTTTCCGCATACGATGCGCCGCGCGCCGCGGTTGCGCGCACCCGGCGTTTTCACCGTGTACTCGCGATAGTAACCGCGCCGCTGCTGCGGCAACACCCGTTCGTAATTCTTGAACACCGTGCCGTCGCGATCATAAGCGTACGGCCCGCCCTGTTCGATCACGCGCAATGTCTCGCGCGCCTCGACGGGCAGTTCGGCCCTGACAATGACCGGAAGTTCCCCGGAACCAGCCGCCTGTACCTGAGCCTGCGGCAACCACAGCAGCAGCGCCAGCAGCCAGAAGCGCAGGTAACGCGACATCATTTAGTCCTTGGCGACTTCCACGCTGGCCTGCACCTGCTGGCGCAAACGGATATGCAGGTCGCGCAACTGGCGCTCATCCACCGCGCTAGGCGCATGGGTCAACAGACATTGCGCGCGCTGGGTCTTGGGGAAGGCGATCACGTCGCGGATCGACTCTGCACCGGTCATCATGGTCACAATACGGTCCAGGCCGAACGCCAGACCGCCGTGCGGCGGCGCGCCGTATTGCAGCGCGTCGAGCAGGAAGCCGAATTTGAGCTGCGCTTCTTCCGCGTCGATGTTGAGCGCGCGGAACACCAGGCTCTGCACTTCTTCCTTATGGATACGCACCGAACCGCCGCCCAGCTCCCAGCCGTTCAGTGCCAGGTCGTAGGCCTTGGCCAAACACTTGCCGGGATCGGTCTCCAGGAATTCCAGATGCTCGTCCTTCGGGCTGGTGAACGGATGGTGGCAGGCGACCCAGCGCTTGCTTTCGTCGTCGTATTCGAACATCGGGAAGTCCACCACCCACAGCGGCTCCCAAGCCTTGCCGTTGGTGTAGCCCTTCTCGTGGCCGATCTTGCTGCGCAATGCGCCCAGTGCGTCGTTGACGATCTTGGCCTTGTCCGCGCCGAAGAAGATGATGTCGCCGTTTTGCGCACCGGTGCGCTCCATGATGGTCTTCAGTGCCGCCTCGTGGAGGTTCTTCACGATAGGCGATTGCAGGCCGGTCTCGTTCAGTTGCGTTACATCGTTGACCTTGATGTAGGCCAGGCCCTTCGCGCCGTAGATGCCGACGAACTTGGTGTACTCGTCGATCTCGCCGCGGGTGAACGCCGCACCGCCCGGCACGCGCAAGGTTGCCACGCGGCCGGTCTCGGAATTCGCCACGCCGGCGAACACCTTGAACGCGACGTCCTTCACCGCGTCGGTGACTTCGGTCAGCTCCAGCGTCACGCGCAGGTCGGGCTTGTCCGAACCGAAGCGCGCCATCGCTTCCGCATGGGTCATGCGCGGGAACGGGTTGGGCAGATCGACATCCATCGTTTCCTTGAAGATAGTGCGGATCATCTCTTCCATCAGCGCGGTGATCTGCGCCTCGTTCAGGAATGAGGTCTCGATATCGACCTGGGTGAATTCAGGCTGGCGGTCGGCACGCAGGTCTTCGTCGCGGAAGCACTTGGTGACCTGGTAGTAGCGGTCGAAGCCCGCCACCATCAGCATCTGCTTGAACAACTGCGGCGATTGCGGCAGCGCAAAGAATTCGCCCGGATGCACGCGGGACGGCACCAGGTAATCGCGCGCGCCTTCCGGCGTGGACTTGGTCAGCATCGGCGTTTCGATGTCGATGAAGCCGCGGCTGTCGAGGAAGCGGCGGAACGCCATTGCTACCTTGTAGCGCAGCATCATGTTCTTCTGCATCTGCGGACGGCGCAGGTCGATCACGCGATGGGTCAGGCGCACGTTCTCGGACAGATTCTCGTCGTCGAGCTGGAACGGCGGCGTCACCGCCGCGTTCAGCACTTCAATTTCATGGCACAAGATCTCGATCTCGCCGCTGGTGATATTGGCGTTGGTCGTGCCTTCCGGGCGACGACGCACACGGCCGGTGATGCGCAGCACGAACTCGCTGCGCACCGATTCGGCTATCTTGAACATGTCGGCACGATCCGGATCGCACACAACCTGTGCCAGACCTTCGCGGTCGCGCAGATCGATGAAGATCACCCCGCCGTGGTCGCGGCGGCGATGCGCCCAGCCGCAGATGCTGACGGTCTGGTCGAGTTGGTCGGTGTTGAGTAGTCCGCAGTAATGAGTTCGCATGTTCAGCTTCTTGATAGTTAATCTTGTCTTGAAAGGTGTGCTTCCGTGTGGGCATGCACGGTCTCGGGCGTGGCGACCACGCCCATCGATACGATGGTGCGCAACGCGACATCCACGGTCATGTCCAACTCTATGGTATCTGCCTTGCGCACGTAGAAATAAAAGCCGTTCACCGGGCTGGGCGTGGTGGGGATGAACACCGCCACGTATTCCTCGTCGAAGCGACTACTCACATCGCCCGGCACGTTGGTCTGGAAAGCCAGCGACCAGGCATGCGGATGCGGATAATGCACCAGCAGCACCTTGCGAAACGAGTTGCCGTTGCCGGACAGCAGCGTATCGCTAACCTGCTTCACGCCCTTGTAGATGCTGCCGACGAACGGCACATGCAGCATCGCCTTCTCGGAATGCGCCCACAGCCGCTGGCCAAACACGTTGCGGATCAGCAAGCCGGTCAACAACACCACCGCAAAGGTCAGGATGATGCCCAGGCCGGGAACATGCAGCGGCAGCCAGCTGTCTGGATGCCAATACTCCGGCAGCAGCAGCAACGTCTGGTCCATCGTGCCTATGGTCAGGTTCAGCACCCAGATGGTGATGCCGAGCGGAACCCAGACCAGCAGCCCGGTGATGAGGTATTTTTTCATCGATCAGCCGGCCATCGGGCAGGAGCCCGCGCTGGCGCAGGGCGCGCATTCGGCCTTGGGTTTGTCCTTGAAGTCGGTGACATAGTAGCCGTTGCCCTTCAACTGGAAGCCGGCGGCGGTCAGTTGCTTGGCATAGGTCTCCTTGCCGCATTCGGGGCAAACGGTGAGCGGTGCATCGCTCATTTTCTGCATCACGTCCTTCTGCGTACCGCAGTTGGAACAGGCATAAGCATAAATAGGCATGACATCCTCCTATCGGAAATTCAAAGTCGCGCATTATACATTAGGGGGTGGTACTGCCGCGACCTACCCCCTGAAAAGCACAAGCCGCACAGGTTTACTGTGCGGCTTGCCGTGCAGCGCGATCAATCAACCCTTGGCGGCGATCAGGCGCTCGTACTTGGCACGCAACTGCTCTTCGCTCTCCACATGGGCCGGATCCTTGGGGATGCAATCCACCGGGCAGACTTCGACGCACTGAGGCGTGTCGTAGTGGCCCACGCATTCAGTGCACTTGTCGGGATCAATGATGTAGATTTCATCGCCCTGCGTGATCGCGTCGTTCGGGCATTCCGGCTCGCACACGTCGCAGTTGATGCATTCGTCGGTAATTATCAGTGCCATACTTCTCTCCTCATTAAAATCAAATCTAATTTTTCTGCTGCAATCTTGCCGCCACCAGCGGCGAGACGAACTTGCCGACATCGCCGCCGAAGCGCGCTACCTCGCGCACCATCGTCGCGGAAATAAACGTGTACTGCTCTGCCGGCGTCAGGAACAATGTTTCGACCTCGGGATAGAGGTTGCGGTTCATTCCCGCGAGCTGGAACTCGTACTCGAAGTCCGATACCGCGCGCAAACCGCGCAGCACCACGCGCGCATCGTGCGCCTGCACGAAATTCATCAGCAGGCCGTTGAATCCTTCCACGCGCACATTGTCGAAATCCGCGAACACCTCGCGCGCCATATCCACGCGCTCTTCCAGCGTGAACAGCGTATGCGCCCGGCTTTCCGCCACCGCGACGATCACTTCGCCGAACAGCCCTGCCGCACGGCGCACCACGTCCTCGTGCCCGCGCGTGATGGGATCGAACGTGCCGGGATAAACGACTTTTATTATCACTGCTGAATTCCCAATAGTTGGTAATACACCTGCCCAGCCTTGCCGGATTTTTTTACTTGTAATGTCGGCGGCACATCGACCGCCGCGCCGGATTCCACATACAACAGGCCGCCCTCGTTCAAGCGTTCCGGCAAAATTTCCAGCAATTTCGGCAAATAATCGGCGGCAAACGGCGGGTCCAGAAAGATCACGTCGTAGCGCTGCTTATCGCGGGACGCGAATTCTAGCCCATCCTGCGCATGAACGAAAACGTTACAAACCCCTAAAGTTTTAAGGTTATTCTGCAACGCACGCGCCACTGCGGGATTTTTCTCCACCATCGTCACGCGCTCGGCCCCGCGCGAAGCGGCCTCGAAGCCCAGCGCGCCGCTGCCTGCGAACAGGTCGAGACAAGTCCGACCGTACAGGGTTTGGCCCAGCCAGTTAAACAGCGTCTCGCGCACGCGATCCGGCGTGGGACGCAGTCCTTCGGCATCGGGAAAGGTGATGACGCGGCTGCGCAGCTCGCCGCCGATGATGCGTACCTTGTTTATTTCGCCGCCTCTTGTTGTGTTGTTGGCTGTGCAATTGCTCCCTCGGGCGCACCGACAATCACCGTCGCCATGGCCTGCGGATCGAGGTGACGCGCGAACGCCTCGCGTATCTGCGCGATACTGACCTGCTCGATCTTGCCCGGAAAATCGTCCAGATAAGTCAGGGGCAAGTCGTAGAAGCCAATCACGCTGAGGTAGTCGAGTATCTTGCGGTTGCTGTCGATGCGTAGCGGAAAACCGCCGACGATGTTCTGCTTCGCGGCGATCAACTCCTTCTCGGTCGGCCCCTTGGCGATGAATTCCGCCAGCGTGGCGCGCACCACTTGCAGCGCTTCGTCTGCCTGCTCCTTCTTGGTCTGCAGGCCGACCTGGAACGCGCCCGGCTGCTTCATCGGCATGAAGTAGCTGTACACGCTGTAGGCCATGCCGCGCTTCTCGCGCACTTCGTTCATCAGGCGCGAGACGAAACCGCCGCCGCCGAGAATGTAGTTGCCGACATACAGCGGGAAGTAATCCGGATCGCTGCGCGCCATGCCCGGTGCGCCGATCAGGATGTGGCTCTGGCTGGCCGGATGCGCGATGCGCCGTTCGCTCGCGGCGATCTTGGTCGCCACCGCAGGCAAGGCAGCCGGTGCAGCCCCGCCCGGCAGCCCGACGGTCAACTGCTCCGCAATCGCCTCGGCCTGGTCGCGCGACACGTCGCCCATGATCGCGACCACCGCGCCGCCCGCCTGATAGTGCGTCTCGTAGAAGGCTCGCAGATCGGCCACGGCGATCTTTTCCACGCTGGCGATCTCGCCGGAAACCCGCAACCCATAAGGATGGTCGCCGAACACCGCCTGCTGGAATGCCTTGTCGGCGATGCTCTCCGGCTTGGTCTCGGCCTCCTTCAGCGCGGCGATCACGCGCGCCTTTTCGCGCACGAGGATTTCGTCAGGAAACAGCGGGCGCTGCAACACGCGCGCCATGATGTCCAGCGCGCGGTCGCGTTCCGTCGCGCTGCTCAGCGTGCGTAGCGACACGCCGGCCCTGTCTTGGTCGAAGCTGCCGCCAAACTGCGCACCGATGTCCGCCATGCCGCGCGCGACATCGTCCTCGCTCAGGCCATCCGCACCGAGATCGAGCAGGTGATGAGTCAGCCCCGCGACACCGGATTTTTCCGCCGTATCGAAACTGCTGCCCGCGGGGATACTCACCGCCACGTCCAGCATCGGGATGTCGTGATTCTCGACGAACAGCACCTTCGCACCGCTGGTGCTTTGCCAGTGCTGGATGGCCGGCGTGGCTTGGGCCGACGCAGCCGCGAAACACAGCACTGCGGCCAGTAATCCGGAAAGTGTCCCCGAAAGAGTCTTAGTGAGCATGATTCGTTCCTTGTGGCGGACGCTTCGGCTTGCCGGAAAGCGGCTGCGGATCGAGTACCGCAACGGTCAGACTGTCGTCCCGCAAAAATTCCTCGGCGACCTGGCGCACCTGTTCGGCGGTCACCGCCTGCAACTTCTCCAGCATCAGCGGCACGGCGCGATGCCCGAGACCGAGGCTTTCCAGCTGGCCGATCTGCATCGCCTGGTAGAACAGCGAGTCGCGCTTGTACACCTCGCCCGCCATCACCTGCGCCTTGACGCGCCGCAACTCTTCGTCGCTGACGCCGTCTTTCACCAGTAGCTCGATCTCTTTACGCAACGCGATCTCGACATCGATCACCGTCTTGCCCTCGCTGGGCGTCGCCTCCAGCACGAACAGCCCCGGCCCGCGCGCGAACGAATCGTAGCCGACGCCGACGCCGCTGGCGACCTGCTGCTCGCGCACCAGACGTTTGTTGAGCCGCGCCGATTCGTTGCCGTCCAGCACGCCCGCGAGCACCTCCATCGCATAAGGCTGCCAGTCCTGCGCCGGATCGCGCAACACCGGTGCGCGGAAGCTCATCACCATATGCGGCAGTTCCGCCGGGGCTTTCACCACCAGCCGCTTGATGCCGAGCTGCTTCGGTTCGTCGTAGTTGCGGCGCGGCGGCATCGCGCGTTTCGGGATCGCACCGTAGTATTTCTGCGCCAGCGCGAACACCTCGGTCGCCTCCACGTCGCCCGCGATCACCAGCGTGGCGTTGCTCGGCGCATACCAGCGGGCATACCAAGCCTTGGCGTCGCCGACGGTCAGCGCCTCCAAGTCATCCATCCAGCCGACCACCGGATGCTGGTAGGGATGCTGCTGATAGATCGCCGCCATCATTTTTTCCTGCAACAGCGAATGCGCCTCGTCGTCGGTGCGCCAGCGGCGTTCCTCCATCACCACCTTGATCTCCTTGGCGAAGTCCGCCGCAGTCAGCTTCAGGTTGCGCATGCGATCAGATTCGAGCTGCATCGCCAGCGGTAGTTTCGACTTGTGCAACTGCTGGAAATAGGCGGTGTAGTCGTAGCTGGTGAACGCATTCTCGCGCCCGCCCGCGGCGGCGATGCGCTTCGAGAATTCGCCCGCCGGCACAGTCGCCGTGCCCTTGAACATCAGGTGTTCCAGCACATGCGCGATGCCGGTCACGCCGGTGCGCTCGTCCATGCTGCCCGCCTTGTACCAGATCTGCTGCACCACCACCGGCGCGCGGTGATCTTCCTTGACGACGACCTTCAGGCCGTTCGCCAGCGTGCGCTCGAACACTTCGGCCTGCACAGCGCCGCCCAGCAGCAGCGCGAAGCAAAACAGGTAAATCCTCATAGTCCCTAGCCCTTAAAGGTGTAATCGGCATAAAATGCCGCGCGCATTATGCGATATTTTCTCGGTCATACCTAACCCGAACGAGCCGGAACCAAATGTAGGTCGGGCTATGCCCGATATGGTGGGCAGAGCCCACCCTACGCCAGCGCTTGATCTACGATACATTCTTGTCATTTTTTGACATCACTTGACTGGTAAGAGACTAAATGTTCAGCTTCCTGAAAAAAAACTCATCCGCGTCTTCTGCGGACACCAAGCCCGATAGCGGCTGGATCGCGCGCCTGAAAACGGGACTGGCCCGCACAAGCAACCAGCTCACCGACCTGTTCGGTCGCGGCGGCAAGATCGACGACGACCTGTACGAGGAACTGGAAACCATCCTGATCACCGCCGACGTCGGCATGACCGCTACCGGCGCCCTGCTCGCCGACCTGCGCCACCGCGTGCGCGAACAGCGCCTCACCGAGGCTGAACAACTCAAGCAGGCTCTCGCCGAATGCCTGCTGAAACTGCTGCAGCCGCTGGCGCAGCCATTGAAAGCCGACACGCACAAGCCCTATGTCATCATGATGTGCGGCGTCAACGGCGCGGGCAAGACCACCTCCATCGGCAAGCTCGCGAAATACCTGCAGGGCCAGGGCCTCTCAGTGCTGCTCGCAGCCGGCGACACTTTCCGCGCCGCCGCACGCGAACAACTGATGACTTGGGGAGAACGCAACAACGTCACCGTGATCGCCCAACAAAGCGGCGACGCCGCCGCAGTGATCTACGATGCGGTGCAAGCCGCGCAAGCGCGCAAGATCGACGTGGTACTGGCCGACACCGCCGGACGCCTGACCACACAAGCGCACCTGATGGAAGAAATCAAAAAGGTGAAACGCGTCATCGCCAAGGCACTGCCCGAAGCGCCCCATGAGGTGCTGCTCGTGCTGGACGCAAACACCGGGCAAAACGCGCTATCTCAGGTCAAGGCCTTCGACGAAGCCCTCGGCGTCACCGGCCTGATCCTCACCAAACTCGACGGCACTGCCAAGGGCGGCGTAATTGCCGCGATCGCCAAAGCGCACCCGATCCCGGTGCGCTTCATCGGCGTCGGCGAAGGACTGGACGATTTGCGGCCGTTCGTTGCGGAGGATTTTGTAGCGGCGTTGCTGGGGCTGGACGCCTGATTCAAACCGTCGTATGTCGGGCGGAGTCCGACACTGCGGCATAGTCCGCCCTGCAACCATATTCCCCGTTAGCGTTATAGGTCATCTCACTTTCGTTTTTTCAATACCGTTTTCACCATCTTCCCGAACGCCTTGTCCTTCTTCCGTTTATCCACATAAGACATCTCGTTGAAATCGGATTCGGCCTTGAGCTTCAAATAGCTCTGGTAATGCTCCGGGTTCAGTTCGCCGCGCTCTATGGCCTTGCGGATCGCGCAGCCCGGCTCGTTGTTGTGGCTGCAATCGGCGAAACGGCACCGGCCCGCAAGCGCCTTGATATCGGCAAAACTGTCGTCCAGCCCTTCACCCGTGGTCAGGATGCCCAGCTCGCGCATCCCCGGCATGTCGATCAATAGCCCGCCGTTGTCGAGCGTCACAAGGTGGCGGCGCGTGGTGGTGTGTCTGCCCTCGCCGGTGCCGCTGACGACCCCGGTCTCCAGCGCATCCTTGCCCAACAGATGATTGATCAGCGTCGTCTTGCCCACACCCGAAGAACCGAGCATGCAATAAGTCTTGCCCGGCACCACCAGACTCTTCACTTCATCCACGCCCTCGCCCGTCATGCTGCTGAGCGTGATGATGCGCGCCGAGATACCTGCCGCACGGATATGGCCGAACATGCGCTCCAATTCTTCCGCGCTCACCAGATCCGTCTTGGTCAGCAGCAGCACCGGTTCGATGTGCCCCTCGTTCACCATCACCAGATAGCGCTCCAGCCTGCGCACATTGAAATCAAAATGGCACGACTGCACGATGAACGCCACATCGATGTTCGCCGCGATCATCTGGAAATCGATATTCTTGCCGGGAGACTTGCGCCGCAGGAAAGACCTTCTTGGCACCACATCGTGGATGCTCGCATGCGACGCCGCGTCGTGATACTCCGCACACACCCAATCGCCCACACAGGGCATATCAACGGAAGATGCGGCGGTGTGCAGGAACTTGCCCGTCAGCTCGGCAGGCACTTCGCCCTGCTCGTCGCGCACGACATAGCGCCCGCGGTCCACGGCAGTCACCCGCGCCAAGCGCTGGCCCGATTCGCACGCTGCCTGCTCCGCCAGTCCGCTATCCAGACCGAGATCGGTCAACTCCATGGTGTGCCTGCCCCTTTGATTCGGAAAAGAACATCGCCCTTGCGGGCGATACGTAAGAAACTGATGCGATGCTGTCCCTATTTCGTCATCGCGAGCCGGTCTCCTGTAAGACGCTTTCCTGAAACAGCTCTGATACAAAACCCATCACCACACGGATGCGCGCAACGTGCCGCAAATCACCATGCACCACCAGCCAGATCGTTCTGGAGGGGCCTTCAATTTGCGGCAGTATGCGCACGCAACCGGATTGAGCCGCCATCAGCAAATGCGGCATGACTGCGATGCCCATCCCCGCAGTGATTGCCGACAAGCGCGCCAGCGTGTTGTCGCTCCTGAACAGACAACGCCCCCGGCCCATGATCGCTTCAAGCCAGGCATTTTCCTCTTGTTCCTTGAGTTCATCGCCATAGGCGATGAAAGCATGCTGTTGCAGTGCATCGACCGATTCAGGTGTGCCTTGTCGCGCCAGATAATCTGCAGAAGCGTACAGGCCAAAACCCATTTCACACAATCGGCGCGAAATCAGGTCAGCGTCGGCAGGCTTGAATAGGCGCAGGGCAATGTCCGCCTGCCCGCGCTTGAGATCGGAGCTGGTAACTGCCGGCTCCAGCACAACATCCAGCAAGGGATAGCGCTTGCACAATTCAGGCAAGCTCGGCGTCAGCACGCTCACGCCCAGCCCCTCCGGCGCGGCAATCCTGACTGTGCCCGCAATCGAGTTCGTATCCCGTTGGCTGGCTCTGACGACATCTGCCGCCCCCGCCTCCATCAGTTCTGCAGCGGCAAGCAGGCGCTGACCATCCTCGGTTAGCGTAAGTCCTGTGCTATGGCGCTGAAACAGGCGCAGGCCAAGTTGCGCCTCCAGCGCATCGATGCGCCGCCCCACGGTAGGCTGATTGCTATCGAGCGCGCGGCTTGCGGCAGACAGGCTGCGCGTGCGAGCGGCCGCGAGAAAATAACGAATGTTGTCCCAGTCTACGTTATTCATTTGTGCATATGCGCGATACAGATTTTGGCGAAGACGATACAGCGACGAATAGCTTAGCATGAAGCCCATTGTTTAAGCCGAAGGAAGAAAGCATGCAAACTCAAGCCACCGTAGATCACGCCGCGATCAAGACAGGCCAGCTGTTGTCCATCGCAACCCTCCTCGTCGCCCAAGTGGCCGGAAACTGGGAATTCGTCGCCGCCCTTGCAGTGATCTTCCTGCTCACAGCCGTGATCAATCCGCTGGGGCCTTTTGTTCTGGTCTATCGCCTGTTGTTGAAGCCGCTAGGCATCGTCAGGCCGGACATGCGCGTGGACAACCTGCAGCCGCATCTTTTCGGCCAAGCCGTGGGTGCGGCAAGCGCGGCCATTGCAGCATTCGCGCTCCACGCAGGTTATGTCTATGCCGGATGGGGATTGGTCTGGATACTGATCGTGCTCACTGCGATCTCATACAAGGGATGGTGCATAGGCTGCTTTCTCTACTACCAACTGAACCGCCTGGGACTGCGGGGTTTCTTTGCCCACAAACCGACGGACAAGGGCGTCACGCTCGGCTCACGCCCCAGAAAATGACCAGTCGAATTGTATCGAGTCGCCCTTCCTCAAGTCGCTCAGCATTGCGAATGCCGTAGTCCCCTATTACCCATGATGCTAGCCCCTGCTAGGCTGCTGTTGCGGTCAATATCGCCCCTGAGTCTTGTTGATGTAATTCGTCAGTTCCTGAGTCTCCTGATTCATCCGCGCCAGGTTGGCATGGGTGACGCGGAACAGCGCGCGCATCACCTTGAAAGCCACGCGCGGATGGGTATCCAGCAACGATTCGAAGTCGGCAGGGGTCAGCGTGTAGACCGCGGTGTCGCCCACCGCGCGCAACGTCGCCTTGCGCGGCGACTGCTCGACGAAGGCGCGGGTGCCGGCGCACTCGCCCTCCCGCATGGTGTAGACCGTTTGTTCCGCACCATTGGAGTCCTTGCTGATGACGGTGAGCTTGCCTGCGGCCAGAACGAACAGCGTTTGATCCGCCATGCCTTCCTCCACGAGCAATTCGCCATCCTTCAAATGGCGCACCCCCATCTTCGCGGTCAGAAGCTTGGCCTTGTCTTCGGTCAGCTCGGTTCCCACCGTTGAATTACGGACCAGTTTGTAGTCTGCGACTTCGCTCATTGCTCAACCCCTCCTTTTCATGTTTATCGGTGTAACGGGTGGTGCATCAATTCAATCGACCTGCACGGGCATTCAAAATACTCAAGCCGCCAGCGGCTCGAACCGGTGTATTGCCCTTCATCCCAAATTCGACCCCATTAGCTGCTAGCTTACCGCGCCAATCGATTGAGCAACACCGTCTGCAAGTCACGCCGACTATCCAGCACTGCCATGATCAAGACTTGCCGATTTTCAATCCGGTAAACGATGCGCCAAGGCGCGCTGACCAATTCCCGGTACTGAGAAATGCCGGTATGCAAAAGCTCTGGCACGATGCGACCGCGATTGGGCAAGGTAATCAAGAGCGAGGCTTTGGTTTCCAGCTTGCCCATGATTGCCAGCGCTTCATCGACGCTGTCCTGCGCGATGTAATTGATAATCTCGCTCAAATCCTGCTGTGCCGTGTGTGTCCACAGTACCTGATACGGCTTGGCTTCAGCCATGTTGCTTTTTCTGCTTCAGCAACGACGCCCGCAGGGAATCAAACACCTTCCCTTGTGCGGTGAGGCGGTTCTTCTGTGCATCGGCCTCGCCCTGAACCATCAGCTTCAACATCAGGAAGGCATCCTGCTGGGCGCGGTAGGTCGCATAGTCCTGCACCACAGCACTCGCCGAACCGTTTTGCGTCAGGATGATATTTGCCCCTCCGCGCGTCTCCTGCAACAAACGGCTCGCGGAAGTTTTGAAATCAGTCAGGCTGATGATTTGTTCTTGCATGATAGATCACCGAATAAGGACTGAATACGGTCATTCTAGCGGGAGGGGAAATAAAGGCAAGCGAATCAAAAACTAATGCGATGCTGCCCCCATCCTGCCTCCTCGATCCAGAAAAGAACATCGCCCTTGCGGGCGATGTGTGAAGCTAATGCTATGCCGACGCCAAGCGTCCGATCACTTCCCCGCCGGTACCGGCTTGGGTTGCGGTTTCTTGCCCTTTGATTCTTTTTTCTTGTCTTTGCTGCCCATGATGATCTCTCCTGGTTATTGATGATTGTGATTCACTACGGATGATACTACTCCGATACCTATTACTTATTTCGGTTTGCGTAATTCGGGTCTGAATCCGAGGCCTTCCGTCAGATAGCTAGGCAGGCCCCCCAACAATTGCAAGCGATGGGTAATTTCATCGTTTCGTTTTGTTGGCATCAACAAAACGATAGAGAAAAACTATTCCGGCTTTTCAGTCTTGGCAGTAGACGTAGCGGAATGACGCACCACCAGCGGTGTGCCAGTTTGCTCGGCCAATTGGCGAGCTTTTTCTGCTGCGCGCAGCATTGCTTGCGGCGCATTTTTCAGGGTGGAATCCTTCAGGTGAGAAACAGGCGCTTTCATTTGTTCTGTCCTTCCTCAATCAAGATCGTCGGTATGTCTGAATTATCGTATAGCTGCCAGCTATCCACCAGCAGCTTGTAGCGCTCGAAATTCCTGATGCCATGAGCAAAGCGGTGGCGGATGACCTCTTCGGGAACATTGTGCCCACCTTGCCTTACACGAATCGCCACGCGCTCGATGGCCATCTCGACATCGGACAAGGACAGGAAGGCAAGCTCCACTGCATAACCGGATGAGCGCCAGGCTGGAATCATCTGTGCATAGGTCTGGCCGGAAAGCGTCGTCTCGAATGCAAAGCTCTCGCCGCGTTTCACATGGCTTGCGATTTCCTCGAGCATCAGGCGTCCTGCCTTGAATGCCGCCAGTTCGGGGGCGAATGGCGACAGCCCCGCAGCAATCAAATCGGCGTTCACAAAATTGGGGCAGTCCGCTTCGTTGGGCAGGAACTCTCTGGCGAACGTCGTCTTCCCCGCACCGTTCGGCCCCGCGATGATGACGATGCGTTTAGTGAGTTCTGAGGTGCTCATGCTCTCTTATCTACCGAGAGGGATCCGTGGTCTGACCCCTGTTGTTCTGCTGCCATTCCCCGATGTTCGCTCCCATACATTTTTTGCATCAGACTCTACGGTAGCTTTTATCGCTGCCGTTTCATCCAGCAGAATCAATACCCTGACGGCCTGGCCTTCTGCCAAACGGATAGTTTTTGGCACAGCAATATGCCCATCTTCGATTTGCGAGGTGAATTCGATAGCCTGCATGATTGAATCAGGCGGCAACTTTCTTACGAGACGCGGGTTTGGTGTGCGTAATTGCTTGCGCTTCCTGAGTAAAGGCCAGCATGCTTGCCAGTGCTTTGTTGACCGCCTCGGAAGTTGGAAACGCCTTCTGTATCTCGGGCTGCAAAACAACCACATTGCTGTCTTGCATAAACTGCTTGTGATACTTCCCGCGTACCCCGACACCGAGCTGCTCACGCTTCAATTCGGGAATGTCTTGGTCATCCTTGCTTGTAGATCGCTTTTTCATATCGAGTCGCCTTTCGCGCGCTAATGATGCTGACATTGATCCTTCTTTCTGCAATTTGAAATTCTAAATCAAGCCGCATTTTCCAATGCCAATTCAGACATCAGCCTGTTTTGATACAAGTCGGCGATGGGGAAGCAGAGATCGTAATCTCCCCACACCAATTCGCCATATTCGATGCGGTACGCGGCAAAGCACGCAGGTTCGAGGTAGGCACGGATATCGGGGTGGCGCGAAAGCGACAGGAACGGCTTGAAGTCCACCGTCTGCGCCGTGCCATCGTCGAAAACAATGCGCAACGCATAATCGCCGACCTGTTCTACTGACGTGATGTTGATGGTTGCAGGAATCATTTCAACCTCCTTGTGATGCGTTCCGATTTTACAGGTTTGTGCAGCACGAAAAAATCGATCCACTTGCTCACGATATCGCTGGCGCGTGCCGACACCAGCTCCTCGAAGTTGCGCATCTCGGTATTTGCCAAGGGAGCGCGCCCGGCCACGTTCGTATAGCGAATCTCCGCGACCTCGCCATTGACCACGATGATCTCGGCACGAGATTCCCGGTCCTGGAATTTGCCATGAACATGAACCGGCTCATGCTCATTGGCATAGAACATGATGATCAAGCCGAAATATTCGTAGAGCTTGGGCATTACATGCCTCCTGGCGCGATTTTTGGTTAAAACAATTACGAAGCTGCCCCTTTTTATTCTTTTTAATTTAATCCCCATGCGCAGCGCGCAAACTGAATCAACTTCTCCTCTCTCCGATCTATCGCATCCTTATCCCACACCAGCCGTCCTTTCTGCTTGGTTGCGTCGTCTCTGAGTTGGTTTTGTGATACCAGTGGGGCATTCTGAAAATGAGCCACCTTCTCAGGGAAGGGGGAATTTCCTTTGGAAGCATTCGGAGAGTGGCAGTCCAATACCAAGTTGCCAATGGAATGCAGATATTTTTCCCTGAACACAGTTGCGCCTCGACCAGAATAGGGATCAATGGTTGCTAAAGCATAGGCCTCCTCATCAGATCTCTGAGCGGCAATATGTTCAATTGAGAATCGGGTCAGCGACGAAGTCGAAAAATAGTCTTTCAGCGATAATTTTGGAAAGTGATTTCCCGGTGTGCTGCGTAGATAATTTTCGTATCGCCAAAAGAAATATCTAGCATCCTCTCGCTGATAATAAAAATTAGGTTCGGAAAGTCCCGCATAAAATCTTTCCTCTAGCTTGTTCCAAGATTTTGCCTTCTCGTTGACCTTAGCTATCAAAGAAGCATGATCACCAGCAAATTCCCTAGCCCATCGGAATAAATCATCTTCGCCGGAACCCGATCTCATGCCAACGATTGCGTATGCCCGCATACAAAAAATTTCAAGGGATCTAACTGCACGGTCAAAATCTAGCTCGCTCTTCTCATACGAACTTAGTTTAATCAGCAAAGGCCAGAAGGCGGTCAATTTGTTCAGCGCGAAGAGATCGGTTAGCGCCCCGTACTGCAAGGAATCTACGCGATTCAGTATCTTCAGCACTTGAGCAAAAGATTGCTCAAGCTCAGAGGCGATGGATAGAACTTCGGCAATTCTCTTATCCGCAAAGTCCCCATCTGTAGAAGTTGAAGTTTTGGTCAGAACCTGCTTTAGGTAAGTATGAGCCCTGACTCCATCGCTATTCCACCAAGGCCATTTGGTATGGGCAATTGCATACCACTCCAATATGTCATCCTCTGTTCCCCTCCAAAATGGCGAATTCTCAATCTTCTCGTAAGAGCGAAATAATCGTTCAAACGAATTCTGCACCACTTGAATTTGCTGATCGTGATCAGACGCGATCAAGTATATGCGGTGCATCAAGTAGGCTTTTAGTGATTCCAGATTGGTGAGCCGTTTTCCTCTGTCATTTTGCAGCTCAAAAATCTGCGTAGCTTCACCGGGAGTTGAGACAACAAAAGGAATCACATAGGCACTGGATATCTTGTCGCAAGTCTCCACAAGGTAGTTTTGATCCTTCTTAGCAAGATGCCGCACAAACTTTTCATATGCATTCAGCAAACGCTCTTGGGAAAGAGTTTCTCGAGTGGCACTCTTGCCCTTCCTGTTCGATATTGCGTCATAGAAGAAAGCCAGATCGCTATCGATGGTCTCAAATTTGCGGATACCGGCTTCTTGGTCATAGAGAAACTTCCTGTTTAGCAGACTGCGATACTTATTGTTCCCGTCAGAGAGAGCCTGTGAGTTTAGCAACTCATCGAATCTGCTAATCGTCGCCTGAAAGAATATTGACAATGTTGTAAGACGTTGCTGCCCATCAACAACATGTGTGACAGGCCATCCGTTTCGGGTGTTACGTGTTTTTTCAAGCAATAGAGTCCCAAAAAAATAGGGCTTCTCGACGGGGTGTTGATCCAAATCGTGGAGAAACTGCTCTATCTGCCTATCCTCCCACGCATATGCTCTTTGATACGGAGGAACCTTAAGAATCTGCTCCTGAGTGAAGAACGCACTCAATGTCGTTACGTTAGACATATAGCTATTCCTAAATAAGTGATCACCGCGCCCTAACTAGAGCGTTATCGGCTAATCGGCTTATACCGAATCCGCTTCGGCTTCGCGCCTTCTTCGCCCAGGCGCTTCTTCTTGTCCGCTTCGTATTCCTGGTAGTTGCCGTCGAAGAACGTCCACTTCGAATCGCCTTCGCAGGCGAGGATGTGGGTCGCGACGCGATCGAGGAACCAGCGGTCGTGGGAGATGACGGCGACGCAGCCGGCGAATTCGAGCAGG
>MGWR01000050.1 GCA_001801085.1 Gallionellales bacterium GWA2_60_142
GCCAGGTTGACGAAGCCGGAGGTGTTCGCGTCGAGTCTGTCCGCGCTTCCTGCGCGCCAGCCCGCGCCAGTCGTGGAATCCTGCGCCGTCTGATGGCCGTCTCGGATTCCGACTAGCCTGGATCAGCCGGTATGCTTAAGTAACCGCACTTATTGTGCCTCCTCCTGAATTCCCCCACGATGCACCACGTTCGATTGTGCCGGATGTGTCGCATTGGCAAGCGAGCCGCGGCTTGGGCCGCCCCTCGTATCAGCGGGGCAAACTTGTGGGTGGCAAGGCATGGAGGAAATATCATGTACCAGGAATCTTTGAAGCAATTGAAGCGGTCTTTCGGAACTGGTGTGCGTGGGGATCGCGTCGGCCGGCAAGCCGGAAGATTCGGCAAGTATGGTTACGCGGACGGGGTCGGCAGTGGGTTCTGGCGCGAATCACGGAGCACCTTGCAACAGATCGCCAACCAGATGCTTTCGATCCAGGAAAACGAGCGGAAGCGTATTGCCACGGATCTGCATGACGGAGTGGGGCAGTCGTTGACCATGATCAAGCTGTCTTTGTCGCTGGTGGTGCAGCAGCTTGCCGCCGGCGCGGTCAACGATGCCTCCGAATCGCTTCAGCAACTGAAGCTCAAGGTGCATGGCGCACTGGAAGAGGTGCGTCATGCCGCCATGGATCTGCGCCCGCCGATGCTGGACGACCTCGGTCTGCTCGCGACCCTGACGTGGTTCTTCCGGGAGCTCGATGCCGCTTTCCCGGGCATGAAAGTGGAGAAGGATTTCGGTATCCACGAGAACCGCATTCCGGATCAGCTCAAGATCACGATATTCCGCATTCTTCAGGAGGCGACCAGCAATATCGTCAAATATGCCCATGCCGATCTGATGCGGGTGAGGCTCAAGCAAGTCGATGACACCCTGCATTTGTCGATCGAAGACAACGGCGACGGGTTCGATCCTGCGGAAGTGTCCATCCGCAGCGGTTCGGACAGGGGGCTGGGCCTGTTGAACATGAAGGAACGCGCCACGCTTTCCGGCGGGATCTATGTGATGGACACCGTGATCGGGCAGGGAACGCAGATTCGCGTTGCCTGGCAACTCGATTCGTCCGGGGCGTGGTGATCCGGGCGCGGTTGTCCGGCCGGATCGAGCCTGCCCTTTTATCCCCGCCCTGTATTGATCGATGTCCAGAGGGGTGCTTCCTGCGCCCGTTCGTCCGCCCTCAGTGAGAGACATTATCGGAAGACTTGCCATGGGTGCCTTGCAAATAGCCGTTCCGCCCCGATTCCTTGATGCTGTGCATCGCGAGATCCGCATGGCGGAGAAGGTCGTTGGCATTCTCCCCGTCGCCGGGGAAGATGGCGATGCCGATGCTGGCGGTGATGCGCAATTCATGTGCGCCGATCTTCAACGGCTGGGCGCAGGATTCCAGCAATTTCGCGGCGACCTTGCCGGCGGCATCGGGATGGGCGAGGTTGGGCAAGATGACGGCGAATTCGTCGCCGGTCAGCCTGGCGAGGGTGTCTTCATCGCGCAGACAGGACTTCATGCGTTCCGTTATGTCGATCAGCACCCCGTCCGCGGTCTTGTGCCCCAGCGTGTCGTTGATCTGTTTGAACTGGTCGAGATCGATGAACATCAACGCCAGCATGATTTTGTCGCGCCGGGCATGGGAGATGGTGGTGTTCAGGCGGTCCAGAAACAAATGCCGGTTGGGCAGTCCGGTGAGTATGTCGTAGTAGGCCAGATAGTTCAGGCGTTCCAGTATGTATTCCCGCGTATGGGCATCGGAAAAAACGCCGACATAGTGGCTGGTCGCCTGCAGACTGTCCTTGACGGCGCTGATGTTCAGCCACTCGGGAAATATCTCGCCGTTCTTGTGGCGGTTCCATATCTCCCCCTGCCATTGTCCGACCTTGTTCAGGGTGTCCCACATATTCCGGTAAAAGTCCCGGTCGTGGCGGCCGGACTTGAGTATCGCCGGCGTCCGGCCTATGGCCTCGCCGGCGCTGTAGCCGGTGGATCTCTCGAAGGCCGGATTGACCGAGCGGATGATGTTGCGCGCGTCGGTGATCATGATGCTTTCGGCCGCGCTTTCGATGATGCTGACCGTCAGGCTGTTTGCTACATTCAGTCGCCAGCGCATTTCGGCCAGGTTGAACTTCAGGGCGTCGAACTCGAATTGCTGTGCCGGCAGCTCGATCCGGAATTGCGTCAGATCCGCGGTCATTCTGTTGAGCATGTTCATCGCGTCCGTCCTTCCGATTATGCGTATTTCACGGGAATGACTCTAGCGCCGGGAGGGCGGTCGCACCAATCAGCAAACGACTTGATTCTCGGGGCCGGGAAGCTGTATCGATCAAGGGAGGTTCGCCGTGGCGTCGGCCCGCGAAGCGGGTGCCGGCTTTTGCCCCTGTGTAAATACTGTTTTGCACGTACGCACAAATACAGTCAGCCGCCCAGAGAAAGTTCGTGCGGCCCGCATTAAGGTGTGGCCTGTATGAAATTCTCTCGATGGAGTATGCCGCAAATGAAAAATAAACATTTTCTGTCTGGCCATGCCGGTGCGCGCCCCGGAACGAATGCGGGGTTCACGCTGCTTGAACTGCTGGTGGTCATGGTGATCATCGGTCTGCTTTCGGGATATGTGGGGCCGAAATATTTTTCCCAGATAGGCAAGTCGGAGATCAAGACGGCGCGTGCGCAGGCCGATGCGCTGGGCAAGGCGCTGGACCAGTTCCGGCTCGATGCCGGGCACTATCCGGCCACGGACGCGGGGCTGGAGGCGCTGGTCGCGCGCCCGGTCAACGAGCCGGGCTGGGATGGGCCTTACCTGACCAAGGGCCTGCCGCCGGATCCATGGGGCAATCCCTATCTGTACAAGTATCCGGGGGAGCACGGGGAATATGACCTCGTCTCGTACGGGAACGATGGCAAGCCCGGCGGCGAGGGTGCTGCGGCCGATATTGTTAACTGGTAGGCGGGCCAACTGGTAGGCGGGGAGCGGCAGGGAGGCCTGCCGCCGACTGTATAACGATTCAATAGCGCGGGGTGTTTATGCAATACGAAGTAAAAGTGTTGCGAGGCAATGCGGGGCTGATGTCGGTCATGCTGGAAGCGACCGATGCCGGCGATGCCATGGCACAGGCGAATGCGCAAGGTTATACCTTCATCGCCGCCCGTGCGGTCCGGCAATGGCTGCCTTTGTCACGCTGGCGGAAAGGCGGATTTCCCCTGGTGCTGTTCAGCCAGGAGCTGGTCGCATTGCTGGATGCCGGACTGTCGCTGGTCGAGGCGCTGGAGGCATTGAACGAGAAAGAAGAACGGCCCGAAATCAAGAAGACGCTGACCCGAATCATTTCGTTGTTGTACGAAGGTCATCCGCTCTCGTATGCGCTGGAGCAATCTCCCGGCGACTTTCCCGCGCTCTATGTGGCGACCGTGCGCGCCAGCGAGAGAACCGGTTCGCTGGCCGAGGTTCTGTCGCGTTATATCGTTTACCAGACGCAAATGGACGGGGTCAGGCGCAAGGTCATCACCTCTTCGATTTATCCGACGATCCTGGCCGTCGTGGGGGGCGCGGTGATCCTGTTCCTGATGATGTTCGTTGTGCCGCGTTTCAGCCATATCTACGCAGATCTCGGCAACGACCTGCCGCTTATGTCGCGCCTGATGATGCTCTGGGGACATTTCCTGGAAGAGCACTGGAAGTCGCTCATGACGGTTACGGCCATGCTGTTCGCGGGGCTGGTGATCGCCGCCACCCAACCGGTCTGTCGGGAGTGGGCGGGAAACAAACTGTGGCAGCTTCCCGTGCTCGGCAAGCGTCTGCATCTGTACCAGATGGCGCGTTTCTATCGTTCGCTCGGGATGCTGCTGCGGGGCGGCATGCCGATCATGCCGGCATTGCAACTGGTGGGCGGCTTGCTGCAGGCGTCGATGCGCGAACGCCTGGCGCCGGCCTCGACCCGTATCCGGGAAGGCGCTCCCATCTCCCGCGCCATGGACGAATACGGACTCGCCACGCCGTTGGCGTTGCGGCTGCTGCGGGTCGGCGAACGCACCGGACGGATGGGCGAGATGATGGAGCGTATCGCCGCTTTCTACGAGGACGAGACGGCTCGCTGGGTCGAGCGTTTCATCAAGGTGTTCGAGCCGCTGCTGATGGCGTTCGTCGGGCTGGTCATCGGCCTGGTCGTGGTGCTGATGTATTTCCCGATCTTCGAACTGGCGGGGAGCATCGAATGAACCAGATGGTCTTTTGCGATACGTCCGCCGATCCGCTCTTTTCGCCGCAGCATGTCCGCGCCGCGCGCGTCGTCGCCGCGCAGAGCGGACGCAGCGTGGTCGAAGTGCTGGAAGAGCAGGCGGGTATGGACGCGAAGAGCTTCATCCATGCGCTGGGCGAGATGCTCCATTATCCGGTGTTCGGAATGGCGGACCTGAACGGACTGACGCCCGCATTCGATATGCTGCCCTTTGCCGAGTCGATGGAACACGGGTGTATCGCATTCAGGAACGGCAACGGCGGGCTGATCATCGCCATGGCGGATCCGTTCGACGCCAGCCTCCAGGCCTGGGCGGAGCAGCGCTTCTCCGCCGATCCGGGCTGGGGGCTGGCCCACGGCGCCGATGTCGCGGCGTATCTGGCGCATTATGAGGAATCGCTGAATGCGATGGACAGTCTCCAGCCGATCACGGGCAAGCTGGCGGCGTTCGACGAGGATGTGGAAGAGTTGTCGTTCAAGACCATCAGCGAGGATGTCAGTCCGGTCATCAAGCTGGTTCACTCGACGATATACGACGCGCTGAAGGCCGAAGCCAGCGACATCCATCTGGAGACCGCAGCGTCGGGACTGAACATCAAATACCGCATCGACGGGGTGTTGACCGCGGTTGGTTCGGTGGCAGGGCAGGAGATGGCGGAGCAGGTCATCTCCCGCATTAAGGTTATCTCGGCGCTGGATATCGCCGAACGGCGCATCCCGCAGGACGGCCGCTTCAAGGTGTCGATGAACCGGCACGAGGTGGATTTGCGCGTGTCCATCATGCCCAGCATATTCGGCGAGGACGCGGTGCTGCGCATCCTGGACAAGCAGACGCTGTCCGACCAGATCAAGGGCCTGCGCCTCGATTATCTGGGCTTCGACGAAGCCTCCATGGCAACGTTGCGCAGGCTCTCCAGAGAACCCTACGGCATGGTGCTGGTCACCGGCCCGACCGGCAGCGGCAAGACGACGACGCTGTATGCCGCGATCTCGGAAATCAACTCGGGGCAGGACAAGATCATCACCATCGAGGACCCGGTCGAATACCAGTTACCCGGCGTGCTGCAAATTCCCGTCAACGAAAAGAAGGGGCTCACCTTCGAGCGCGGCCTGCGTTCCATCCTGCGCCACGACCCGGACAAGATCATGGTCGGCGAAATCCGCGATCCGGAAACCGCCCAGATCGCGGTGCAATCGGCGCTGACCGGCCACCTGGTGTTCACCACCGTGCATGCCAACAACGTGTTCGACGTGATCGGCCGCTTCATGCACATGGGGGTCGATCCCTACAGCTTCGTCTCGGCCCTGAACGGCATCCTGGCCCAGCGCCTGATCCGCGTGAACTGTTCCCACTGCGTGGCGGACGATCATCCGGACGAGGCGTTGCTCAGGGAATCCGGGGTCGGCCCGGAGGAAGCAAAAATCGCGACATTCCGCGCGGGGCGCGGTTGCGGGCATTGTCGCGGCACCGGGTTCAAGGGGCGCAAGGCCATCGCCGAGATCCTTTATCTGAACGACGAGATACGCGAACTCATCATCGCCAGGCAACCGGTCAGGCTGGTGCGCGAAGCCGCCAGGCGCAACGGCACCCGCTTGTTGCGCGAGGGCGCGCTGGAGCTGGTGTTCAAAGGCGAAACAACGCTACAGGAGATCAATCGTGTCACTTTCGTTGCGTGATGAATTGCGGGTGGTGTTGAGTCCGGAACAGCTGCTGCTGGTCCGCATCGGCAGGTCTTTCACCTGGCGCGGGCTGACGCACCGGGTGCTCGATAAAAAGTCGGTCCCCTGTGTTGATGCGGGGGACGGGGCCTTGCCATGGAGCGGGGCGATCAAGGCGCTGGATGCGGAATTGTCGGGTCTGGCCGGCCGCAGCGCTTTTGCGACCATCGTCCTGTCGAATCATTTCATGCATTACGCCATGGTTCCGTGGAGCGGAGCGCCGATGGACGAAGAGGAAGAGACGGCATATGCGCGGCATTTCTTCAGGAAGCTGTACGGCCCCGCCGCCGAGGCGTGGGAATTGCGGTTGAATCCGGACCGGGCCGGTGCGCCGCAGCTCGCCTGCGCGGTGGACTGCCGGTTGATGGACTCGGTGCGGGCATCGTTCGCCGGTGCGGGGATCGGGCTGCGCTCGATACAACCCCACCTGATGGCGGCATACAACAGTTGCCGGGCCAGACTACAGAAAAGCAGCGCGTGGTTCGTGCTGTTCGAGGCGGGCAATCTTTGCCTTGCTCTGCTGCGGCAAGGCGGATGGAGTTGCGTGCACACGGTGCGGGCCGGCGACGACTGGTACGAAACGTTGCCGTGTCTTCTTGCACGGGAGGCGTACCTGACCGACGAGGATGCGGCGACGGACGAGGTGCTGCTATGGGCGCCCGGGATCGATGCGTCGGGGCTCGATGCGTCGGCCTTGCCGGAGAGCCCGGGGTGGAAGATGAGCGTGTTGCATCCGCCGATACGGCCCGGCCTGATGGCGGATTACGACCGGCGCTTTGCCGTCGCGATGAGCGTGTGAATTTATGGCTACCCTGTGGCTGGATTATCAACGCGACCGCCCCTTTCGCCAGGCGGGGCTGCTACTGCTGGCGCTGGTGCTGGGGGCCTTGGTCGTGACCGTCGCCTATTACATCGAGTTGAGCGACGAGGCGACCGGCTGGGAGGACAAGCTGGAGCAGATCGAGCGCGACCGCGGCTCGCGGCCGGCCATCGGGGCAGGCCGCCGCGACAGAGTGGACTCGCCGGAAGTGCGGCGCGCCAACGAAGTGTTGCGCCAGCTTTCCCTGCCCTGGGAGCTATTGTTCCGGACGGTGGAGTCGGTCGCCGGCGATGACGTCACCCTGCTGGCGCTGGAGCCGGACATGGAAAAACGGGTGGTGAAGATCAGCGGCGAGGCCAAGGATTTTCCGGCGATGCTGAACTACATCACGCAACTGGAAGCGAAGGAGGTGTTCGGCCCGGTTTACCTGCAAAGCCACGAGGTTCAGCAGCAGGATCCCAACCGGCCCGTGCGCTTTGCGTTGCTTGTCGTCTGGCGGGGGAAATCATGATGCTCGTTGCGCGTGCATGGTGGGGGGCGGCATCGGTCAGGTGCGCGCGGCTGTGCGGCTTTTCGACGGCGACGCTGCGGGGATGGTTGTACTGGGCGATCCGGCGCATGTTGCTCGTTCTGGGCAAGCCCGGCGTATTGGCCATCGGCATATTGGTCGTTTTCCCTCCTTTCTATTTCTCGGCGATTGTTCCGGCGCAGGATCGTCTGGATGCGGCGCGGCGCGGCGCGCTCATGCTGGGCGAACAAGCCGGCAAGCAGTCGGGCGACATCCGGCGCGCGCCGGGCGAACAACTCGCCGAGTTCTACCGGCATTTCCCGGAAGAGCGCGATTCGCCGCAGTGGCTGGAGAAGCTGGATGCATTGGCCGTAAAGAACGGACTCAACCTGAACGAGGGCGAGTACAAGGAGACGTCCGACAAAGAGGGGCGGCTGATACGCTTGCAGATGGTGCTTCCGGTGACGGGCGAATATCAACAGATACGCAGCTTTCTCATCGCGCTGTCCGCCGAGATCCCCGCGCTCGCGCTGGAGAATGTGAATTTCGTGCGCCAGACCGTCTCCGACCCGACGGTGGCGGCGCAGATCAGGCTGGCGCTTTATCTGGAGAAGACATCATGAAACTGCTCCCTCACAATCTCGGCAAGTGGGCCGTGCCCGTCATCGCTGTGGCGATCGTCGTCGTCGTGGCGACGCCTTTCGACCAGGGCGGGGCAAAGACGGTGAGTACGGCAGGACGGATCGAGGCTGCGGCCTCCGCTCCGGCGAGTGTCGCGCCACTGCCGGAACCGGGCGGTGTGGAAATGGATCGCCTGACGCGGACGCAGCCGGAATCGGATGTCGCGGCGGAGATCGGCAATGTTTTCGGCGTCACTTCCTGGTATGTGCCGCCGCCCCCTCCGCCCCCGCAGCCGGTCCTTCCGCCGCCGCCGCCGAGCGCCCCGCCGCTGCCCTTTACCTATCTCGGCCGCTATGAGGATGCGCCGAAGCATCTGACCATCCTGGTCAAGGGCGAGCGGATTTATACCGTCGCCGAGGGAGATGTCATCGACGATACCTATCGCGTCGAGCGCATCGTGCCGGGCATGGTGGAACTGACCTATCTTCCGCTGAACATCAAGCAGATGCTCAGCACCGGCGAGGCTTTATGAATGACTCGACATTTTTTCCCATATTCAAGGGGGCGGACCATGCATGGATATAGTCTCGGATTAAGGCGCGCTGTCGTGCTGCTCTTGCTGGTTGCGGCGACGCTGGCGGGCTGCGCCGGACAAAAGCTGCACCGCGAGGGGCTGGCGCTGATGGAGCAGGGACGCACGGAAGAGGGGCTGGTGAAGCTGGAAGAAGCCAGCAAGGCCGCGCCGGAAAATCTCTCTTATCGCTCGGTCTGGTTGCGCAAGCGCGAGCAGACTGCCAACCGGCTGGCCGCAGCGGCGAGCAGCGAACGCGCTTCCGGTAATCTGGACACCGCACAGGCGATCTACGAGCGTGTGCTCAAGATCGATCCGGAGAACAGCAGGGCTAGGCTGGGGCTGGAAGAGCTGGCGTTGGACAGGCGTCACGCGACCGTGGTCGAAGAGGCGCGCGGCCTGTTCCAGAAGGGCGATGCGGAGGCCGCGCGGAACGTGCTGAAGCCGGTGCTTCTCGAAAATCCGCGACACGGGCAAGCCATGCTGCTGCAACGCCAGATCGACGAGCAGGCAGCCAAGGCGTTGATGGAGGAGCCCGGTCTTAAGCCGCAGTTCAGGAAGCCGGTCACCCTGCAATTCCGCGACGCCAATTTGAAGATGGTGCTGGAGGCGCTGTCGCGCACCAGCGGCATCAATGTGCTGCTGGACAAGGATGTCAAACCGGATATCAAGATTTCGATTTTCGTGAAGGATGTGTCGGTGGCGGACGCGATAGGGCTGATCCTGCTACAGAGCCAACTGGAACAGAAGATCATCAGCGACAACACCGTGTTCATTTATCCGAATACGCCGGCCAAGATCAAGGATTATCAGGATCTCAAGATCAGGAGCTTCCACCTGACCAATGCCGATCCGAAGCAGATGCTGACGATGATCAAAACATTGCTGAAGACCAAGGACATCTTCGTCCACGAGAAGACCAATTCGCTGGTGATGCGGGACACGCCCGAAGCCATCCGCCTGGCCGAGAAAATGGTCTCGGATCAGGATATCGCCGATCCGGAAGTCATGCTGGAAGTGGAAGTGCTGGAGATCAGCCGTTCTCGCCTGAGCGAAATCGGCATTAATTACCCCAGCCAGATCACGTTCACGGCACGGGGTGCGACGGCGACGCCGACCATTAACGAGCTGCGTCAGCTCAACGGCGACAACATCGTCACCAGCCCGGCGCTGAGCGCGACGCTGAACCTGCTCCTGCAGGACGGCGACACCAATCTGCTGGCCAGCCCGCGCATCCGCGCGCGCAACCGCGAGAAGGCCAAGATCATGATCGGCGATCGCGTGCCGGTGATCACCAATGCGGTGACGCCGGTGACGACCGGCACGCCGGTGATTACCGGCAACGTCCAGTACCTGGACGTCGGCCTGAAGCTGGAGGTCGAGCCGGAGGTGCACATGAACAACGAGGTCTCCA
Source organism: Gallionellales bacterium GWA2_60_142 (assembly GCA_001801085.1). Classification (GTDB taxonomy): domain Bacteria; phylum Pseudomonadota; class Gammaproteobacteria; order Burkholderiales; family Gallionellaceae; genus Gallionella. The sequence goes on from MGWR01000050.1 coordinate 9,915, forward strand.
TCAAGATCGGCATGGAGGTCAGTTCCATCGCCAAGGAGGTGCTGAATGCCGTATCGGGCACGCTGGCCTACCAGGTTGGGACGCGCAATACCTCGACCGTGCTGCGTCTCAAGGACGGGGAAACCCAGATACTGGCCGGCCTGATCAACGACGAGGACCGGAATACCGCGAGCAAGGTGCCGGGAATAGGCGATCTGCCGCTGCTCGGACGCCTGTTCTCCAGCCACAGGGATAACGGTAGCAAGACGGAGATCGTCCTTTCCATCACGCCGCGAATCGTGGGGAATCACCGCTATCCGGATGCGCGGGAATTGGAGTACTGGTCCGGCACCGAATCGAATCTGCGCAGCAGCCTGCTGACCATGAAACCTGCCGGTGCCGTCGCGGTCGCCGCAGCAGGGGGCGCATCCCCGGCGATGCCGGCAGTGCGTCCGCAGCCGGCGGCGGCCCCGGAGAATTCGCTCGCCGCCACCCCGCCGCTGGCCTTCTCATGGCAAGGGCCCGTTCAGGCCAAGGTCGGTGACAAAATCAGCCTGACGCTTAATGCTTCGGCGCAGCAGGGCGCGAGCGGTCTCGGCTTTTTGGTCGGCTTCGATCCGGCCGTGCTGAAGGCGGTCGATGTCGCCGAAGGCGACTGGATGAAACGCGGCGATTCGCCACCGATCTTCACCAAGTCGATAGACCAGACCAGCGGCCAGATACGGATAGACATGAAGGGCGCGTCGGACGGCGAGAGCGGCAGCGTCGTCACGCTGATGTTCGAAGTGACTGCGGCCACGGCACAGTCTCCGGTCATGGTCAGCAGCATCAACTTGTCCGGCAGCGGCGGCGAGTCCCTGGCCTTTGCGGCGCCCGCGCCCCATTTCATTGCGGTCACGCAATGATGAGACCGAATGCACGAGGCTATACCCTCATCGAGCTGCTCGTCTCCGTGGCGATTGTCGGGCTGCTGGCGACCGTGGTGTTGCCGATGACCGAGCTGGCCGTGCAGCGCAACAAGGAGCGCGAACTGCGTCAGGCCCTGCTGGAGATACGCACCGGGCTGGATGCATACAAGCGGGCCATCGATGAGGGGCGCGTCGTCCATTCGGTGATCAAGTCGGGTTACCCCGCGACATTGAAAGTGCTGGTGGACGGCGAGCCCGATGCCGGCAGCCCGGACGGCAAGGGCAGGGTCTACTTTCTGCGGCGCATTCCGCGGGATCCGATGAACGGCGATCCGGACAGGCCGGATGAGGCGACCTGGGGCAAGCGCAGTTATGAAAGCCCGGCCAATGCGCCGGCCGAAGGCGAAGACGTGTTCGACGTGTATTCCATGTCTCCGGGTGTCGGGCTGAACGGCGTTCCATACAGGAACTGGTGAGAGGCGATGAACGGAAACGCGGAAAAAGGATTTACCCTGATCGAGTTGCTGGTGGTCATGGCGATCATCGCGACGTTGCTGACGATTGCGTCGCCGCGATATTTTCACAGCGTGGATAAATCCAAAGAGGCGGTGCTGCACCAGAATCTTGCACTGACGCGCGAGGTGCTGGACAAATATTACGGTGACAACGGCAAGTATCCGGACAGCCTGGACGAGTTGGTCAGCAAGAAGTATCTGCGCAGCCTTCCCTCCGATCCGGTTGCCGGCAGCTCCACTTTGTGGCTGGTCATCCCGCCGGACTCTCCGGAAAAGGGCGGTGTGTACGACATCAGGAGCAGCGCGCCCGGGAACGCCCGGGATGGCTCGGCCTACAAGGATTGGTGATGCGATTTTTCTCGAACAGCCGTGAGCAGGGAAGAGGGTGCCGGCCGGTGCAGAAAAAACGGTTGGTGCGGAAAAGCAGGGCGGGCGGGTTCACCTATCTGGGGCTGATGATCATGATCGCCATTATGGGCGTACTGCTGATGACGGCAGGAGAGGTTTGGCACACCGCGCAGCGGCGCGACAAGGAGCGAGAATTGCTGTTCATCGGGAACCAGTTCCGACAAGCCATCGATGGATATTACGAACATGCTACGGGACAGGATCAGCGCTACCCGACGACACTGGAAGCCCTGCTCAAGGACCCGCGCTATCCCTCGACGCAGCGATATTTGCGCAAGATATACCGGGACCCCATCAGCGGAAGCGAGGACTGGGGATTGGTCAAAGGGCCGAACGGGGAGATTTACGGCGTGCATAGCCTGTCCGGGGAAGAGCCGATAAAGAAAGACGGCTTCAGCCTCGCCGACCAGAATTTTAAAGGCAAGACCAAGTATGCGGATTGGGTGTTCATGCATGTACCCGGCCAGAGTTCGACAATATCGTCTCGGCGGCCGTGACATATGTTCGGGTAACGCAACGCAGGTAACGCAACGGAGGTAAAAATGATCGGAAAAAAACGCATATTCATCGTCGAGGACCACACTTTGCTGAGGGCCGGCCTCAAGGCTCTGCTGGCACAGGACCCCGAGATAGAGATCGTCGGAGAGGCCGAAAATGGCCGCGACGCCGTCCAGATGATCGGGACGCTGTCCCCCGATATCGTCCTGACCGATCTTTCCATGCCGGGCATGAACGGCATTGAGGCGATCGTGGACATCAAGCGGCGATTCCCCTCGACGAGGATTCTGGTGCTGACCGTGCACAAGACCGACGAATATATCCACGAAAGCCTGCGGGCGGGGGCCGACGGTTATATCCTGAAAGACGCGTCGCATGACGAGTTGCGCATTGCGATCCGCAGCGTGCTGAACGGCAAGACCTACCTGAGCCCGGACATCTCGGCCAAGGTAATCAACGGCTATCTCGGCACGGACAATGCCAACACACCCTCCAGTCCATGGGATACGTTGACCCACCGCGAGCGGGAAGTGCTGAAGCTGGTGGCGGAAGGCCATCCGAACAAATTTATCGCCGATTACTTCTGCCTGAGCATCAAGACGGTCGAGAAGCATCGTTCCAACCTGATGAAGAAACTCGACCTGCACAACGCTTCGACGCTTACCGCCTATGCGATAGAGAAGGGGTTGATCGCTACGTAGTGGGGAGTGGGAGCAGCCCCGTTACCCGCCGCATGCCCACGACGAATGGAGTGTGATCCACCCCGAATTTTCCTGGGTGGTTGAGAATGCGCCTCCCGACAGGGAGGTGCGTTCTCTTATCTCGGCAAAACGGAGTTGCGGATTGGCGCCGGGATCGAGCCGGGAAATCGTCCCCGCCTCGGGACGCATGGTCGGCGTGTCGCCGATGAGCAGATGGATCGTGTCGTTTGCCGGATGCAGCAGAAAGCTTATCTGATCGGTCTTCGAGTATTTTGCGATATTCCTGAATGCGGACTCGATAATGCGGTAGATCTCTATTTTCAGTCGCGCGGGGATCATGTTTTCCGGCAGCGAGATTTCCCGCCGGATGCGGATTTCCGGGTGCTGGAGTTCGAATTCCCGGCAGAACCAGTTGATGGTCGGCAGCAGGCCCAGATCGTCCAGGCTGGATGGTCGCAGTTCCGTCGCGATGGTGCGGACTTCATGGATGGCGTGCTGTAGCACCGGAACAATGGTGTCCATGGACGGCCTGTTCGTCCTGGGGGTTCTGCGCCTGTCCCGCTCCACATTGGCTTTGATCGCGCTCAGCGTTTGCGCCAGTCCTTCATGCAGGTCGGTCGCGATCTTCTTCTTTCTGGATTCTTCGCCTTTCAGCAACCCTTCGGACAGCGCCTCCAGGCTTGCGGTTCTTTCCAGAACGGTTTGCTGTTGAGCGGTGATGATGTTGCGCGCATGCCGCACGACAAAGAACAGTATCCCGTACAGCAATGCCAGGATGAGTTCGGCGCCCGCCAGGATATGGAACAGAATTCTGTCGCTTTCTTCTACCAGGTGGCTCATGTCGGCATGGGTTTCAAACACGCCGAGCACCTCTCCGGGGGAGTCCCCGCGGATTGGGGTGTAGGTTCGCATCAGGTTGTTTGCCGGGGCCGTTTTTATGAGGCGGTCGAATGCACTCTGGAAGGTCATGGCGCCGGAAGCACGGCCGCTGAGCGCCGCCAGAAACGCGGGATCGCGGCCCCGGGCGGAAACGGGGCGGGTCGTCTGGGTCGAGAACACCAGCAGGCCGTTACGGTCGTAGATGTCTATCCTGCTCAATGTCGTGTCGCGCGTCATCCTGTGTATGTGCGAAGCAAGGCCGGCCGGCAGTCCCCGCGAACCGGCGCCGGCTCCCGAGCTGAGGTAGGTTCCGAGCTCGGGTTCGACGGAAGTCAGGGCTGTCTGCGCCAGGGAAAGGTTGCTGGTTTGCGCCAGATGCTCGATCCAATGCATCGTTACCTGCCGGTAGAACAGGGTCAGGATGGCGGCGGCGAGAAAAATGACGATGAAGCTGATCGCCGAATAGAAGCGCAGTAGTTTGAACATTTCGATCCCGTTGTGTGAACGTGCCGAGGTAGGTCACTTTGCCGCAGATTTCATGGATCACCAACCCCGGATTTACAGTCTTCACTGTATGGAGACGAAAAAAAATCGCACTTAATCTGCGAAGGAATCGTCCAGCCCGGAGGCCTCATGAAAGCATCGAGATATATCCAGAAACTGGCGGCGGTTGCTTTCGTTCTGTTGGCGGGGTTGTGCGTGCGGCCTTCGGCGCTGGCGAACATCTACACTTACACCGGGAACGACGGTACGGTGAACCTGAGCAATGTGCCCGCCGACGACCACTACACCATGCTGCTCCCCGATCCGGTGGAACGTTCCGCCGCAGCGGGCAGGCTTCCTTCGTCCATCGCGGGCAAGGCGCAGTATGACGTGGTCGTCGAAGAGATCGCGAGAACCTACGGCCTGGACAGCGCATTGCTGCATGCCGTGATCTCGGTCGAATCGCAATACCGGCCGAATGCCGTTTCGCCCAAGGGGGCGGCGGGTTTGATGCAACTCATGCCGCTCATCACCCGGCACTATGGCGTGTCCGATCCGTTCGATCCCGTGCAGAACCTGCACGGCGGAGCCAAGTACCTGAGCCATTTGATGAGGGCATTCGACAACGATGTCAGTCTTGCGCTGGCCGCCTATAACGCGGGCGAGACCGCAGTCGCGAAATACGGCAACCGGATTCCGCCGTATCGGGAAACGACGAAATATGTGCCGCGCGTACTCGGGTTCTACCGGAAGTATCAGGCGAAGTCGATTTAGGGCAGGTGTCGCACTTGCCATGCCCGTTAGTCGGTAGGGTGGGCACGTTTTTAGTGCCCACGCTGTTTGTGAAGGGTATCCGCGTGGGCACATGAAACGTGCCCACCCTACGGCTACTGCCGCCGTTCCTGCGGGGTGCGGCGGTTTTAGCCGCGAAGGTTAGGTGGAGTCGGAACGTGTCTATCGCGGCTGAAGCCGCTCCTACGGGGCGTTTCATCATTCGGGGTGTCAATCACCGTGATCGTTCGGTTCCGGCGTGTCCTGGCGTTACAGCGAGATTTCCATGTCGCTCAGGCGGAAGTAGCCGTTCTCTTCGTTCGAGAGACAGAATCCCCAGCCGGTCAATATCGACCAGACCTCGGAACCGTATTTCGCGAGGCTCTCCGGACGTATCCATTCGCGTCCGTCCTGGTTCCTGTTGTCGGTGTAACAGCATTGATAGTTGCGGCAGAAGGCTCTGATTGTGTTCGGGGTCGCACCCAGTTCCTGCGCGAACCGTCCCTCCCAGCTGAGCTGCGGGGTGTCCTGATGCCTCAGCGGTCTGGATTGGCGCGAAACGTCCACGCCCTGGCTGACGCTGGTCACACTGAGCGCGCCGATCTCGGCCCAGCCCTTGCTCAGGTAGAACTGGGGCGTGCCCTGCTTCAAGTCGTAGAGATAGGCATCGTTGTTGTCGCGATTGAATTCCACCACATGGTGATGCTCGAACTGCATGATGCAGGCATGCACGTCGTGCCGGTCTTCGCTCAGTTTGGCGATCAGGCCTTTCGCCGCACGGCGGAATTTGTAGAGCTCCATGTCGTCGGTATCGAAGGCGTCCCTGCCCAGCGCGAAGTACATGCCGGTCAGGTCTTCGCTGTAGAGTTTCCAGAAGTTGAGGCGTCGCGAGTGTTTCTTGTCGTCGTCGCTCAGCCGGTTGAAGAATCCGGAGAGCAGGTGGCGCTTGAGCCAGTACGCCAGCATCTGGCGGGCTTCCTTGCTGCATTGCCACTGATGGCTGTTTTCCGACAGCCACGGATTGCCCCAGCACGCGACGGCGAAGTCCCTGAGCGGGGCGCTGACCTTGCGGTTGTGGCATCGCGCGTAGCGGTCGAGCAGCATGCCCAGGCCCGCGTCGGCATACAGCCGATAGCTGTGCAGCAGCAGCAGGATGCTTTCGATGTGCTCCTTGAACTCGTCGTCTTCCATGCCTGTGACGGTCGCAATCGGGGTCATGACCATCTGCCGGACCAGCCAGGAATCTACGCTGATCTCGAGTCGCTCGCGCAACTCGTCGAATTCGGACCAGTCTCCTTGCAACACCAGATGTTCGTAAGGGCGGCAGGGATCCGCGCCCAGTAGATTGGGGTGCCGGTTCAATGCGGTTATCCAGTCCGGCGTGTAGCCGCGCGTCCCGAGCAGGGCGAGATGCTTGTTCAGGAATTCCCGCAGCTTTTCCCAGTTGCTGTGCCCCGAAGGCGTGGCGTTCGGCGCATAGGGGTCGTAGGCGAAATAGCAGTTTAGCAGGCCGCGATAGAGTTTGCGCAACGAGGCGGGGCGGTTGCCATACCGCTCCGCGTAGAGCAGCAGTTGTTCGAACGGCTCGCGGTTGTCGATTACGCGATAGCCGCCGTCCAGCACCTGCGTGCAGCCGTAGCAGACCAGCCGTATCTGGCGCAGGCCCTTGAGGTAGTTGTTCTCGCGATAGGCGCTCAGCGCCTCTTCTATCGTACCGGATCGGGAGTCCTCGACCTTGGCCGTGCCGCCTATCCACTCTTCCAGCTTGGCGCGCTCGTTGAGCATCTGCACCGAATCGCCGGGGCGCAGCCTGGCCAGCACGACCCGGTTGAGGTTGGACAGCGTCCGCTGCAATCTCGCCAGTGTTGCCATCGATTTAGATCCGGCAGACGCCGAAGTTGCCGCGCGGAATGTCGCTCAGGACGGGGCGGGGTTCGTCCAGCTGGAAGAATTCCATGCGCAGTTCAATGCGGCGGCTCTCTTCCAGCGAGGCCCTGGCGGAGTTGAAGGAGTAGCCGCCCACCAGAAACAGGTCGCGCACCTGCTCCTGTTCCTCCGGGCTCAGCCGGTGCTGCTGGGCCGGCTGCGGGGAGAGCAGCACGCACAGCACGCGCTGGCTGCGTTGCAGGCTGAGGTTCAGGTTCAGCAGGTAATCGCCGCGCTGGTCGGCAAAGCCTTCGGCGACGATGCGCTTGATCCACTTCTGGCCGAGCTGTTCGCGCGAGATGATCAGGATCTCGGAAACGAACTGGCTCAAATATTGAGCCTGCTCGGAGGAGAGGTTGGAGCTGCCGGTGTCGAAGCGCGCGCGGTCGCCGAAGTCGATCACGTTGCGGTTTCTGTCGATGGAGATGCCGGGGTAGCGCTCGGCGGCCTGCTCGATCTTGTTCAGCAGCTCGTCGATTTCCTTTTCGCGTTGCGCCTTCGCCTGGTCGGTCGCCGAGACCTCGTTGGTTATTGCCAGCAGCGCGACGCTCATTACCAGCAGGAACATCACCATCAGCGCGGTCATCAGGTCGGCGAACGAGATCCAGAACGGCTTCTCGCCCTCGTCCTTGTTGCGGTTGGCTTGCACCAGGAATTTGCTGAACATGTTGCGGCCTTACAGGCTGGTGGCCGCATCCAGGGTGCTTTCCAGCTCCTGGATGCCTTCGCGCAGCAGTTTCACCGAGTCGGACAGCGCCTGGTGGAAATCGCGGTTCGCTTCGCCGACTGCCTTGATCATGCCGTCGCTGAAGGATTCGTGCGCCGTGCCTATCACTTCGGAGACCTTCGCCAGATAGGTCTCCGCTTCTTTCTGCGCTTCGACCAGCTTCTCCGTGGCAGCTTCTATTCTGGCGATGACGTTGCCGGACATCGATGCGTCGCGCTGCACCTGTTCGACCAGCAATTGCAGCGAACCCACCATGGCGATCATCGAATCGCGCGCGGCGTTGTAGTCGGCCAGCATGCCGCTCAGTCCCTTTGTCGCCGAGGCTACCGAACCCGCGGACTGGGTCAGCTGGTTGGCCAGCGCGGCCGACTTGTCCAGCGTCGCGGTGACGCCCTGACCGGCCTTGGCGAAATCCTTGGCCGCCAGATAGAGCGTGTCCGCGCCGTTGTTCAGTTTGGACATGGCGTCGCCGGTGGTGTTGCGCATCGCCATGACGGCTGCTTTCATCTCGCCGACGGCGCGGTTCACGCCGTCCACCAGCGTGGCGGCCTGCTCGCCGAATTGGCCGACGAGGTGCTCGCTCTGTGTCGTCAGGTTTTGCTGTTGCTTCGCGCTGGCTTCGGTCGCCGAACGTACCTGCGTGCTCAGGCCATCGATCACCTTGCTCATGCGTTCGGACAGTTCCGCCAGCGTGTTTTGCAGTCTCTCCTGCGCTTCGTTCTGGGAATGCGCGCCGATCTGGCGCATCTGTTCGACGAATGAGCCGAGTTGTTCGTTCATGATGCGCTGTCTGGATTCCGCCGCGGCGATGGACTCCGCCAGTTGCTCGGCCATCGCCGAGGTGCTGCGCTGTCCTTCCGCGCCGACGTCGGCGGCCATGCGCTCCAGCGTCGCGACCGCGGCTTGCAGCGCGTCTATGGTCTGCTGCTGCAGGCTGTTGATGCCAGCCGCTTGTCCGCCGAACAGGTCTTTCATCTGGCTGCTGAAGTTCTCCAGCACGCCGGTCAGCATGGTCTGCACCGCCGACTCCTGCGAGTTGCTGGTGTTCTTCAGCGCATGGGCCATCTCCAGCAGCGGCGCTTTCATGGTTTCCTCGATGCTGGCCGCGATGCGGTCGCCCAGCGCCTGCGTGCCGGCGTTGGTCGCGGCGATTTGCCGCTCGGTCAGCTCGGTGAGTATCTGCTTGAGTTCGCCCTTGAGCAGGCCGGCATTCTGCGTGGCGGAGGTTTCCGTGGCCTTGACCAGCCGCGCCAGATATTCCTCGCCCGCGCCGCTCTCGAACAGACCATCCAGCAGTTGAACCAGTTTTTCGACCTTGGCGTTCAGGCGGGTGATCACCAGTTTCTCGATGAAGGTGAGGGACATCGCCAGCGTGATCGCTGCGGCGGAAACGAGGAAGGCCTCGGATACGCCGTTCAGCAACTGGCTCAGGCTGGCGCGGACGATTACCGGGTTCTCGGAAACGTTGAACGACTGCAGGCCGAGCAGCAGGCCATAAAAGGTGCCGATGATGCCTATGCCGGTGAACAGCCCCGGCAGGTGTTTGAAAAAGTCCGCGCGCAGCGGGAGATCCACCAGGATGTCCGGGCGGAACACCATGCCTGCCGGCACGGTGGAGCGGAAGCGCGTCGCCTGCGCCTGTCCTTCGGCGCTCTGCTTGTGCAGCGTGTCCGCATATTCCTGCCACAAGTGTTTGAGGGTATTGGACTCGCGGAATATCTGGTCGATAGCGCCGTCGGGCTTGCCGTTCAGTGCTTCGAGCTTGCGGTTCGTCCGGGACAACTGCCGGGAGGCGATGAACGACGGTATCAGGAAGAAGAATACGAACGACAGAAGCAGCAGGCCGAGCAGGCCGGCGAAAATGTAGGTGTGCAGTGGCAGATTGGTGAGTGTAGACATGGTTCGCTGTGCGCTGATCGAATATAGGCCCGCAGGCCGGGGAATCGGCCGGAATTATGACGCAACTGCCGCATTCCGGTGTGGCTTTTGCCGACGATGCGATGTCGCCGGGCCGTTCCTGCCTTTATAATGCCGCCCCTGATTCATTTGGAACGACCAGTGTGAACGATACAACTCCAGCCGGGGCCAACCAGGAAAGAACGGTGCTGTTCGCCGATGTGAGCGGCAGCACGCGCCTGTACGAGGTGCTGGGCGACGCGCGCGCGTTCGCCGCGATTGATGCTTGTCTCGATATCCTGCGCAAACTGACGGCGGCGCATTCCGGACATGTGGTCAAGACCATCGGCGACGAGATCATGGCGGTCTTTCCCGATGCGATGAACGCGGTGCAGGCCGCCTGCGAGATGCAGCTCGTCGTCAGTTCGCGCAAGCCGGTCGATAACGAGCGTGTGGCGATCCGTGTCGGCCTGCATCACGGCCCGGTGCTGGAGAGTGCCGACGACGTGTTCGGCGATACCGTCAATATCGCCGCGCGCATGGCGGAAGTCGCCAAGGCGCAGCAGATCATTACCACTGGCTCGACGGTAGCGTTGCTGCCCCCCATCGTGCGCGCCAGCACCCGCACGCTCAGCACCTTGGCTATCAAGGGCAAGGCCGACGACATCGAGGTGCGCGAGGTGATCTGGCAGGAAAGCGAAGATATGACCATGATGGTCGGCAATACCCAGTCGCACTCGGATGCCGAGCCGACGCTGAAGCTGATTCATCAGGGCGAGACCTTCATCGTGGACGCGGCGCATCCTTCGGTCACGATAGGGCGAGACGAGCGGGCCGATATCGTGATCCAGGATAGGCGCGCGTCGCGGATGCATGCCAGGATCGAGCGCCGCCGCGACAAGTTCGTTTTTGTGGATATCAGCTCCAACGGGAGCTACGTGATCGTCAAGAACGAAACCGAGATCCAGTTGCGCCGGGAAGAGTTCGTGCTGCGCGAAAGCGGCAGCATCAGCCTCGGACATCCTTACATCAAGGACCCCACCGAGGTAGTCGAGTTTTTCTGCCAGAGTTGAGTTTTGCGCCGCCGATGAGCGGCAGGGGCGTTACGAGAAGAACAGGATCAGCCCGCCCAGCGCCAGCGCCGCCAGTACTGCGGCGATAGTCATGAGCATGCGGCGAGTTCGTTTGCGCTCCCGTGCGGCGCGTTCTTCAGCCTCTTTCCGGCGGCGTTCGGTGGCTTCGATGCGCCGATGGGCTTCTTCCAGTTCCTTGTCCCGTTTTTCCAGTTCGGCTTCCTGCTGGATATTCTCTTCGGCCACGGCGTTCATCTGCGTTTTCATCGCTTCTTTCCTGGAAAGAAGTTTCTTCTTTGCCTGTTGCTTGCGCAGCACTTCTTCCTCGAGCCTTTTCTTGTTCTCTTTCAGCATCCGGCGTTCTGCTTCGACGGCAGCTTCGCGCCGGGAAACGATTTCCACGAATTTGTGGGGATTCCGGGATAACGAGGCCGACAAGTCCTGCACCCGCTGCACCTGTATCTGTTGGGCTTGCTCCGCAGAGTCCTGTTCGCGCTTGGCGGCCTCGACCATTCTGGCCTTTTCGGCTTCGTCTTTTATTTCCGCGATCTTGCGCGCCCAGCGTTCCTTTTCGGCGGCTTCCTGCTGGCGTCTGGCTTCGGCTTCGGCCTGGGCGCGGGCTTCCGCTTGCGCTCTTTCCGCTGCGGCTTGCTGCTCCGCTTTCCTGCGTTTTTTCTCCGCTTTTTCCGCATTCATCCGCGCTTCCTGCTGGAGGCGCGCTTGTTCGGCTACTTCCGTCAGCGCGGCGATGCGCCGGCGCGCCAGTTCCGCAAATTCTCCCGCAGGGTAGTCGCGCAGATAGCGCTGGAAGTCCGCCGTGTCGCGGCTGTTGGTGATGCGCTGCCATGCGTCGATGTCGTTTTTGCGTGCGGCTTCCGGCGAGACGGTGCGAGTCGGCAGTTTGATGGTGCCTTCGGGGCCGTATGCCTGATCGGCGACGGCCTTGGGCTTGGCGACCCCGGCCTCCTGGGAAGCAGGCAATGCGTGGCTAGCCAGCTTGAGCGCGGTCATGAATTCGGCCACGGTCTGGTAGCGGTCTTCCGGTTTTTTCGCCATCGCCTTCTTCACCACCTCGTCCAGTTGCTCCGGAACGTTGGGGTTGATGCGCGACGGCGGGGTAGGCTCCTGATTGATGACCTGGTGCATGATGGAGATCACGCCGCCGGTGAATGGGCGCAGTCCGGTCAGGAATTGATACAGGATGACGCCGGTCGAGTAGATGTCCGCGCGCTGGTCCACCTCGATACCCATGAACTGTTCCGGCGACATGTAGGTCGGCGTGCCCATCACCGCGCCGACCTGGGTGAGCAGCGCCGAGTCGATTTTGGCAATGCCGAAGTCCGCGATCTTGATCTTGCCTTCGCGGGTAATCAGGATGTTGGCCGGCTTGATGTCGCGATGCACGACGCCGTGCGTGTGCGAGTAATCGAGCGCATCGAGAATCTGCATCACGATGCGGACGCCGTCATGGAGGCTGAAGCTGTCCTCGCGGTCGAAGTAATCCTTGAGTTCCTTGCCGCGTATCAGCTCCATCACGATGAAGGCCATGTCGTCGTCTTCGCCGTATTCGTAAATGGCGACGATCTTGGGATGCGACAGGCGGCCGGCGGCGCGGGCCTCGCGGCGGAAGCGGCTGAAGGCTTCTTCGGATTCTGACTTGTCTACCGACGACTTCAGGATGGTTTTGATGGCGACGGTGCGCTCGATCAGCGGATCGAAGGCCTCATAGACGACACCCATCGCTCCGCGGCCAAGTTCGCTCCGGATTTGATATTTGCCCAGCTTTTTCGGTTTTTCCATGGCGTTGTTTCTGTGCTGCTGTTTGCGTCGCGTCGCGAGCCGTTGTGCCTTGCTCGCGCCGAAGCATTATAGGCCACCATTTTGCCACGGACGGGGAGGTGATGAATCAACTCAAGGGAGTGTGTCCCTGTGAGATTGGGAAGTAACGCCATGTGTAACCATCCGGGAAGATGGCTCCCATAAAAGAAGAACTTGGGCCTCACGCATATTTGCCGAGAAAGTCCAGGTTCTGCATGGGGCGTTATCCGTTGTTCGTTTGCCCCCTAGAACCTCTCGTTTTCGTCCAGATAGCGCCATTGTCCGATAGGCAGGTTGCCCAGTTTCACTTTGCCGATGCGGATGCGCTTCAGTCCGGTCACTTTCAGGCCCACCAGTTCGCACATGCGGCGGATCTGGCGTTTCTTGCCTTCGCGCAGCACGAAGCGCAACTGGTCTTCGTTCTGCCAGGTCACTTTCGCGGGCTTGAGGTATTCGCCGTCGAGCTTGAGACCGTGGCAGAGTTGCGCGAGTCCGCCGTCTTTCAACTGGCCCTGCACGCGCACCAGATATTCCTTGTCTACCGGCGAGTTCTCGCCGATGAGTTGTTTGGCGACGCGGCCGTCCTGGGTCAGCACCAGCAGGCCGGTGGAGTCGATGTCCAGCCGTCCGGCGGGGGCGAGGCCCAGCAACTGGCTGCGGTGGAATTTTAACGGCGACGGGTCTTCGCGCCAGTGGGTAGATTCGTCCAGCAGCGTGCTTGCCGGTTTGTAGTCGTGCTCGGCCTGGCCGGAAACATAGCCGACCGGTTTGTTGAGCAGGATGGTTACGCGCTCCTGCTGGATGTTCTGCGCCGCGCTGCGCAGGGTGATCTGCTGGTGCGGATAGACCTTGCTGCCGAGTTCGCTGACGGTTTCGCCGTCCACCTGCACCCAGCCTTTTTCGATATAGCTGTCGGCTTCGCGGCGAGAACAGAGGCCGAGTTCGGACATGCGTTTAGACAGGCGGATTTTTTCCATGATGCGGGCGATTTGGTGGTTCGGGTCGCGATTTAACCACAAGTGCCGCGTCGGACGGAATCGGTTATTCTTTGTGCCCTCTTTGTGATCCGTCGTTAGATGTCGCCATCCCTGAAATTTCTGCTCGTCGCATTCGCCGCCGGCCTGTCCTGCGTGGCCGGTTTCGCGCCGTTCGGTCTGTTCCCGATCCCGGTGCTGGCGCTCGCGGTGTTGTTCCATCTATGGGCAAAGGCCGAATCGCCGCGCGCGGCGGGATGGCTGGGCTTCGCATTCGGCCTCGGGCTGTTCGTCGCGGGCATAGGCTGGATCTACGTCGCGCTGCACGACTACGGCGGCATGCCGTTGCCGCTGGCGGCCTTGGCGACGCTGCTGTTCGCGGCTTTTCTGGCGCTGCTTCCCGCGCTGGCCGGTTACGCGCAGGCGCGTCTGCCGAATGTGAATTTCTCCTGGTTCCGCAGCCCGGAAGAAGACAAACGCGCCCAGTCCGCAGGGCGCTTCGTCGTCCCCATGCAGGTCAGGCTGGGGGTGCTGATGCCTGCGATGTGGGTGCTGGTCGAATGGCTGCGCGGCACGCTTTTCACCGGCTTCCCCTGGCTGACACTGGGCTACGCGCACAGCGACGGTCCGCTGGCTGGATATGCGCCGCTGCTGGGTGTGTACGGTGTGTCGCTGATTGCGGCGGTCAGCGCTGGTTTGCTGGCCACGCTGTGGCGCGAGCGCTGGAACCGGCAGGGACGCATCGCGGTGGCGGTGCTGCTCTCACTGTGGGTCGGCGGCGCGGCGTTGCGCACCGTCGCGTGGACGCAGCCGCAGGGCGAACCGTTCAGCGTGGCGTTGGTGCAGGGCAACATCGCGCAGGATTTTAAGTTCAACGAAGACGCACTGGTCGGCACGCTGGAAACCTATCGCCGCTTAACGCTGCAAAGCGATGCGCGCCTGATCGTGTTGCCGGAAACGGCGATTCCGCTGTTGCGCCACGAAGTGCCCCTCAGCCTCGTCGAACAACTGGATGCGCATGCCGGACGAAATGCCGGCGGCGTGTTGATCGGCGCCTTCGTGCGCGAGAATGATGCCTACCACAACAGCGTGTTCGCGCTGACGGGCGGCGGCGAGGCGGCAGAGCAGCGCTACCACAAGCAGCATCTGGTGCCGTTCGGCGAATTCATCCCGCTGCGGCCGCTGCTGGGCTGGTTCATCAACGGCGTGCTGAACATCCCGATGGGCGACCTTGCCAGCGGCGGCAGGCAACAGGCGCTGCTGGAAGTCGCCGGCCAGCACATCGCCGCGAACATCTGCTACGAAGACGTGTTCGGCGAGGAGGTCATCCGCGCGCTGCCGCAGGCGAGCTTGCTGGTGAACTTCACCAACGACGCATGGTATGGCGATTCCTACGCCGCCGAGCAGCACAACCAGATCTCCCGCATGCGCGCGCTGGAAACCGGCCGCATGATGTTGCGCGCGACCAACACCGGCGTGACCTCGATCATCGGTGCGGACGGCCGGGTGCTGCAGCAATTGCCGCAGCATGTCGAAGGGACACTGTCGGGCATGGCGCAGGGCTACGAGGGCGCCACGCCCTATGTGCGCTGGGGTAACGTCGCGACGATGCTGTTGTTGCTCGGTCTGCTGGGTTATGCGTGGCTGCGGCGCGAGCCATCGGTCGGTGGCGGCGGAGTGCGATAGTATTTGCGTATAATCGCCAGTTATTGAGTCGGCCATTAAATAGATTGAAATGAACGCCGCGCTGTAGGCTGGCGGTGAGCAACGCGAACCCCAGCATAGGTGAGGTCGGCAAATGTTCTGGCCGAATCTATAATTTAATTAATCCACCAGATGGATAATTTGAAAAATCTAAAACTTGTCTGTCTTTCGATTTTGGCCCTGCCAGCGACCGCATGGGCTGAAATCGATCCGTATAGTTTGTCGCTCGAAGAGTTGATGAATATCCCCGTGACGGTTTCTTCGCGCAAGGCGCTCTCCCAGCGGAAAACGCCGGGCATAGTCACGGTCATTTCCGGAGAGGAAATCCGTTATAGCGGCGCGCGCGATCTGATCGACGTGTTGCGGCAGGTGCCGGGCATGGATTTTCGGGTGACGGTCAACAACAGCATTTCGCTGGGGATGCGCGGTCACATCGGTTCGGACGGGCGTGTGCTGATGCTGGTCGATGGCATCGAGGTCAACGAGCATCGTTACGGCGGCGCAAACCTCGGGCAAGGTTTTCCGGTCGAGCAGATCGCCCGTATCGAAATCATCCGCGGTTCGGCATTGGCGCTATACGGCGGCACCGCATTGCTCGGGGTTATCAACATCATCAGCAAGAGCGCGGAAGAACTGGATGGCGTCCACGTCGGCGCTGGTTTTGGCTATGCCAATTCGGGAGTCAGGAGCCGCGAGTATGCGAGCGTCATGCTAGGCAGCGGCGCAGGCGGTCCGGTGAAATTGACCGCAATGGCCCACACGGGACGCGCCTTGCGCAGCGACCGGACTTATCAGGATGTGAACGGCGCAACTTTCAATATGGCGAACGCGAATGCCGTCAGTCCCGGTTTCGTCAACATGGGTTTGCAGGCGGGCAATTTCAGCGCCCGCTATTTGCACGAAGACTCTCAAGTCAACGATCGCGATGGTTCTGCAAACAATATCCGTTCCGCGGATTTCAAGAATTTTTACTACAGCGATTCGCTATTGCTGCAACATCGTTACGAGGCGAACGAGCGCGTGACGCTGACGCCCAGCGTGCTGTTCCAGCAAGAGAACCCGCGCAAGACGGTGAGGTCGGATGGCACGGTGGCCAGCGAAACCACGGTCGGGCGCTTGCAAGTAAAGCTTCCGGTGGCGTGGGAAACGAATTCCGATTGGCATCTTGCCGGGGGCATGGAATATCTGGGCGAAGATTATCGGGGCACTGTGCGCCCGTTCCCATTGCGGCAACTGCCTTATAACAGCACCGGGGTCGTCAGCCTGTACGGCGAAGCGTTGTCGCGTAATGACTGGGGCGACATCACGGCCAGCGCCCGGTTGGATCGGCACAGCCATGCCGGTCCGCTGCGGGCGGAGCGGCTGGGCTATACGCGCATCATGGGAGATTGGCACGTCAAATTCATGGGCAGCTACGCAAGACGCGCGCCGTCTATCGAAAGCTATGCCTCCAAACCCTCCCCCTTGATGATAAAGCCGGAAGCGGCTCGTACCTGGGAGATGGAAACGGGTTACCGTATCGACGCCGATTCGCAATTGGCCGTTAACTTGTTCGACATCGTCACGTATGACACCCAGGTTCTTATCAATATGCAGAAGGTGCGCACCCGCGGACTGGAAGCTGAATACAAAATACGCAAGGACTGGGGGTATGCCGATGTCGCATACTCGTACTACAACGCGGCGGGCACCGATACGAATCTGGTGAAGGTGATGCCAGACCCGTTTGCAACTGCGGTCGTCGATAACAGCATGAACCTGGCTTTCCCGGCCCATAAGCTGACGGCCAATCTGCACTACAAATTATCGGATGGCTTGTCGATCAATCCTTCACTGGTTTATCTCGGACCGCGTTGGGGGATGGTGGCGCCGGATCTCGGCGCAGGCGGCACACTCAGGCATTTCGCTGCCATGCCGCTCGTCGATGTGGCGCTGAATTGGGAAAATGCTTTGACCAAGGGGCTGGATGTAACCCTTGCTTTGCACAACGCGCTGAATAAGGACGTGGATTTTATTTCCCCGATGCATTCGTATCATGCCCCCTTGCCGGGCATGAGTCGCGAAGTGGTGTTGCAGGCGCAATACGAATTTTAATGTCACGCTTATGACCGCCGCACCAGCCTCGCCGACGAATCTTATCCAGACCGCTTTCACAGTATGAATTCGTTCCGGTATCTCTCCTTGATGCTGTTCCTGGTATGGCTGCCGCCATGCCAGGCTGGAGGCGTATCGGAAAATCAGGTGAAATCCGCCTACGTCCTGAATTTTGCCAAATTCGTGGAGTGGCCGGCCGGGACCGCTTGGGACGACAACAAGGCGACGCTTTGCGTGGTGGGCCGCAACGTGCTGGGCGGCGCGCTTCTGGAGCTTGACGGGCGCAAGGCCGGAGGGCGCGAACTGCGCGTCGTTCAGCGCGAGAATGCCAACGACAAGCTGGCCGGTTGCCAGCTGGTGTTTATCGGGGAGTCGGAGCGGCAGCGGGCAGCCGCCATTATTGCCGCTCTCGCAGAGTCTTCCGCGCTGACCATTTCGGATATCGATGATTTTGCGGAAAAGGGCGGTTGCATCGGATTGTCGTATTGCGAAAACAAAATCGTTTTCGATGTCAATCTGGCCGCGTCGAAAAAGTCGAGGCTGCGCTTTCCCAGCCAGTTGCTGAGCCTCGCATCCAATGTTTTCGGAAAATAAGTACATGCATATCCTGCCCAACATGTCGCGCTGGTCCCTGCACAAAAAGATCGTATCGATCATTATGCTGGGCAGCGCGGTTTGCCTGTTTGTCGGCTTTGCGGTGCTGGTCGCCAGTTCGGCGGCCAGCCGTTACGAAGACTCGCTACGCAATTTATCCGGACTTGCCGATGTGCTCGCCGAGAACGGACAGGCCGCACTGGTTTTCGCCGATCAGCAGGAGTCTGACAGACTGCTTGCGTCCCTTAAAGAACATCGCGAAATCGCTTCCGCATGGCTGGTGACCGGCGTCAGCGGCAGCAAGGCGATGAAGTCCCGGGTTGTGGGGCTGTCGGTCAGGGTGGCGGTCATGGACTTGCCGTTGATCGTCATGCGAATCTTCATGGTACTGGCCTCCTGGTGCGCTGCACTGGTTGAATGCCCTGTCCTGCTTTTCGAGGTGGCGCGGTCTTCTGCGGAACATGCCGAAACGAGACATAGCAGAAACAGGGCCAAGGCAAGGCGCTTCATTAAGTTACTCCTGGCGGCTTCAGGTCGCGGTCTTGAGCGAAGCCATGTCGATGACAAAGCGGTAACGCACGTCGCTCTTCAGCAACCGCTCATAGGCCGTGTTGATGTAGTTCATCGGGATCGTCTCGATGTCGGAGACGATGCCGTGCTCCGCGCAGAAATCCAGCATCTCCTGCGTTTCCGGAATGCCGCCGATCATCGATCCGGCCAGGTTGCGTCGCTTCATGATCAGGTGGAACACGTTGGGCGATGGATGGGGCGATGCCGGTGCTCCGACCAAGGTCATGGTTCCGTCGCGTTTCAGCAGGCAAAGGTATGCGTCGAGATTATGGGGGGCTGCGACGGTGTTGAGGATCAGATCGAAGCTCTTGGCTTGCGCAGCCATTTCGTCAGTATTGCGTGAAACCACGACCTCGTCCGCACCCAGCGCCTTCGCAGCCTTGCGCTTGGATTCCGAAGTGGTGAACGCCACAACGTGAGCGCCCATGGCATGGGCCAGTTTGATCCCCATGTGACCCAGTCCACCGATGCCGACTACGCCGACCTTCTTGCCCGGTCCTGCGTTCCAGTGACGCAGCGGCGAATAGGTAGTGATACCCGCGCACAGCAACGGCGCCACCGCGGCCAGTTGCGCCTCGGGGTGACGGATGCGCAAGACGTAACGCTCATGCACGACGATCTGCTGCGAATAGCCGCCCAGCGTGTGGCCGGGAGCGTCCGGTGTCGGGCCATTGTAGGTGCCGACCATGTTGTCGCAATAATTTTCCTGGCCGGCATCGCACTCCTCACAATGCTGGCAGCTATCGACGATACAGCCGACTCCAACCAGATCGTTGATTTTGAAACCGGCAACGTGGGCGCCGACTGCGGACACGCGGCCGACGATCTCGTGACCGGGTACGCACGGAAAGATCGTGCCGGCCCATTCAGCCCGCACCTGATGCAGGTCCGAGTGGCACACGCCGCAATAGGCGATGTCGATCTGCACATCGTGTGCACCCGGCGGGCGCCGCGTGATTTCCATTGATTCCAGCGACTTGTTGCTGGCGTATGAGCCATAGGCTTTGACGGTCATGGTGTTCTCCTTGATTTGAAATTATTTGAGGTGCGTGGAGAAGAAGCTGGTCAGCTTGTCGAACGGGATCAGGTTCACCCGGTCGTAAAGATCGACATGCCCGGCACCGGGGACGATGACCAACTCCTTCGGTTCGGCAGCCAGCTTGTAAGCCTCTTCGCTGAACTCGCGGGAGTGAGCAGCATCACCCGTGATGAAAAGCATCGGTCGCGGCGAGATCGTCTCGATATCGTTGAACGGGTAGAAGTTCATGAATTTGACGTTACTGGTCAGCGTCGGGTGCGTGGTGAGTTTGCGCGACGAACCCTTGGGGGTGTATTCGCCGCGCTGGGTGCGGTAGAAATCAAAGAACTCACGCTGAATCGGGTGAGTGTCTTTGTTCAGTTCATGGACTGTTCCACTGGTGTACTTTGTTTCGCCGCCAGTAAATTCCACGTAACGTTGTTCCGCTGCCTCCGCGATGATCTGCTTGCGCTGCTCAAGGGTCTGCGAGTGATTCAGTGTATTACGATTGGCCGCGCCCATGTCGTACATGCTGACCGTGGCGATGGCTTTCATGCGCGGATCAATCTTGGCGGCGCTGATGACAAAGCTCCCGCTGCCGCAAATCCCGAGGACGCCAATCCGTTGCCGATCAACAAAAGACTGCGTCCCAAGGTAATCCACCGCCGCACTGTAATCTTCGGAATATATTTCGGGTGAAACCGCATTGCGCGGCTGACCTTCGCTTTCCCCCCAGAATGACAAATCAAGGGACAAGGTAACGAAGCCCCGTTCAGCCATTTTCGTCGCATACAGATTGGCGCTTTGCTCTTTGACCGCACCCATCGGATGTCCAACGATGATCGCTGCGTTTTTCAGATTCCGATCAAGCTTCTTGGGAGTGAAGAGATTCCCCGTGACCTTCATTTGATATTGGTTCTTGAAGGTGACCTTCTGCATGATCACCTTGTCGCTGGTATAGAAGTTGGCAGCGCCATTCGACATGTCTTGGGCGACTGCCGGCACAGCGAGGGCAGCCACCATGGCGAGCGTTGCCATACCGGCAACGGCCACTTTCAGGAAATTGCGACGGCCTGCAGACGGAGTCGGGTTTGCATTGATGCTTTGACGCTCAGGGGGAAGGTGCGTGCTCATAGTCGATACTCCTAATAAATTTGGCGAAGTAAGTCTAGTCCGGACAATTACCCTTGACTAGCTAATGAATACTTAATGACAATATAAGCTCACCTAATAAATAACCTTGGAGATCGGGTCATGGCGAGACGCAACCTCAACGATTTGCTGGCTTTCGTCACGGTAGCGCGGGAAGGCAGCTTTACCCGCGCCGCAGCCGTGTTGGGCGTGAGCCAGTCGGCCCTCAGTCAGGCGATAGGTGGTCTGGAGACCCGGATGGAAATCCGGCTGCTCGCCCGCACGACGCGCAGCGTGTCGCCGACGGCTGCCGGCGAGCGGCTGTTGCAGGCAATCGGCCACCGTTTCGACGAGATCGAAGCGGAACTGGATGCCCTCACGGAAATGCGCGACAAGCCGGCCGGTACCGTGCGCATTACCTGTACCGATCACGCCCTGAGATCTCTGCTGTTGCCCAAGCTCGCGCCATTGCTGCACGAGTACCCCGACATCAAGCTGGAATTCGACATCAGCTACGGCCTCAGGGACATTGTCGCGGATCGCTTCGACGCGGGCGTGCGCCTGGGTGACTATGTCGACAGGGACATGATCGCGCTTCCCATCAGCCCGCCGTTTCGGATGGCCGCCGCAGCCGCGCCGTCCTATTTCGCAAAGCTACCGCCACCGATGACACCGAACGAATTGACGGCACATCGTTGCATCAATTTTCGTATGTCGGGTGATGGCGGCCTGTACGCCTGGGAGTTCGAGCGCGACGGTCGCAAGTTGAACGTCCACGTCGACGGCCAGATCATCCTCAACACCTCGGACCATATCGTGGCGGCAGCACTGGCCGGGTTAGGCATAGCCTTCATACTGGAAGACGAATTTTCACCGCATATCGAGGAAGGCCGTCTGGTGCGCGTGCTAGAAGACTGGTGCCCGCCATTCGCCGGCTACCGCCTGTATTACCCGAGCCGTCGACAGCTTTCGCCCGCGTTCAAACTGGTTGTCGAGGCGTTACGTATGTAGGCGACCAATCGTTGATTGGCGGAAATGAATACCACCAAGTCTACTGCCTGCAAATTGCAGCATAGCGGACTGAAACTGTAGGTCAGTCGAACGTCCGCAAAGTCCGAAGATGGGTAGCTACCCGTATTGTGCGCGACCGTCCGGAAATGGCACGAAGCTGACTTATTCAACAGCGTTCACCACCGGCAGCTCAGGCCGAAGAGCTGACCTTCATAATCGCCACGACTGTCTTTTCATGGCATTAAGCCGTGGATGCGGTGTGCCGGGTAATCGGTTTAGCCCTGATGCAGCTTGAGCTCCGCCTGCTGCAGCGCTTCCGGCAGGCCGAACAGCACCAGCACGTCGCCGGTCTGCATGACCATGTCCGGGCTGGGTTGCGAGCCGCGCAGGTTGTGGCGGCGCACGGCGTTGACTTCGACGTCCAGCGCATCCAGACCGATGTCCCCCAGCGCCTTGCCGACGGCAGTCGAGCCCTCCTTGAGCAGCACGCTGAGGAAGCGCGACTGCATGCTCTCGGTGCCGTCGCCGACATCGCTGCCGGGGGTGCGCAGGTAGCCGCTGAATGCGGCATAGCGGCGCGCGCGACTTTCCTGCACGCGGCGGATCACGCGGGTGAGCGGGATGCCGGCCATCAGCAGCGCTTGTGAGGCGAGCATCACGCTGCCTTCCAGCACTTCGGCGACGACTTCCGCCGCGCCCGCCGCTTTCAAGGCCTCGACATGGGTGTCGTCGGTGGTGCGCACGATTACCGGCAGGTCGGGGCGTAATTCCTTGGTGTGGCGCAGGATCGCCAGCGCGGAATGTTTGTCGCTGTAGGTGACCACCAGCGCCTTCGCGCGCATCAGGCCTGCGGCCATCAGCACTTCGCGCTTGGCCGCGTCGCCGTAGACCACGCTTTCGCCTGCGGTGACGGCTTCGCGCACGCGCCTTGAGTCGAGGTCGAGGGCGATGAAGCGCAGTTTTTCCTGCTTCAGGAAGTTCGCCAGCGCGCCGCCGCTGCGACCGTAACCGCAGATGATCACGTGGCCGCTGCTGCCCATGCTCTGGATCGCAATCTGGTGCATTTGCATCGCGCGGTTGGTCCACTCGGCGGCGGAGAAGCGCCTTGCGATGGCTTCACCGTGCTGGATCAGGAAGGGTGCGGCCAGCATAGACAGCAGCATCGCCGCCAGCACGATCTGCATCGTCGGGTCGTTGATCAGGTGTGCACCGTCCGCCAGCGTCAGCAGCACGAAGCCGAATTCGCCCGCCTGCGCGAGGCCGATCGCGCTGCGCAACGCGACGCCCCAGTCGCCCTCGAAGGCGCGCGCGAGCAGGGCGACGATCAGTGCCTTGAACAGGATCAGGCACGCCAGCGCCAGCAGTATCCAGCCGAAGTCGCCGATGACCGCACCGACGTTGAGCTTCATGCCGATGGTGACGAAGAACAGGCCGAGCAGCACGTCGCGGAACGGCTTGATGTCCTCTTCCACCTGGTAGCGGTACTCGGTCTCGGAGATCAGCATGCCGGCGACGAACGCGCCCAGCGCCAGCGACAGTCCGGCCAGTTCGGTGAAGAAGGCCAGCCCTAGCGTGATCAGCAGCACGTTGAGCATGAACAGTTCGGAGGATTTCTGCCGCGCGACGATATGGAACCAGGAGCGCATGATGCGCTGCCCGAATACCAGCAGCACCAGCAGCACGCCGATGGCCTTGAGCGTGGCGTAGGCCAGAGTGGCGGCCAGGTCGTCTGGATTGGAAGCCAGCGCGGGGATGATGATCAACAGCGGGACCACGGCGAGGTCCTGGAACAGCAGCACGCCCATCATCTGCTGGCCGTAGGGCAGGTTCAGTTCGGCGCGCTCGACCAGCATCTTGCTGACGATGGCGGTGGAGGACATCGCCAGCACGCCGCCCAGCGCGAGGCCTGCGCGCCAGTCCAGTCCGAACAGCGAGGCGATTGCCATCACCAGCGCCATCGTGACGATGACCTGCGCGCCACCCAGCCCGAACACCGTGCGCTTCATCGCGGTCAATCGCGTCAGGCTGAATTCCAGGCCGATGCTGAACATCAGGAATACCACGCCGAATTCGGCCAAGTGTTGCGTCCCCTCCGCGTCCGGGAGCCAGGCCAGCGCATGCGGGCCGATCAGGATGCCGACCGCGAGATAGCCCAGCATCACCGGCAGACGCAGGATGCGGCACAGCACCACGACCATTACGGCGGTGGCGAGGAGGATCAGGACGAGGGAGAGAGTGCTATCCATGGGTTCGATGCGTGTTGTTTGTGCGTTTCGATCATTATTCCCTGATGATGCCGTAACTCGCGCGGATTGCAAAATGAAATCGGGCATCGCGGCAACGGCGTTCGCGTCGCGGCCGGAAACGCGCCCCGCGCTTGCCGCCCTTGCTATAATGCGCGCCATGAATAAATCCCTTTCCGCTGCGCCGCGTGCGCTAGATCTGGCACGCGAAGTTTTGAATATCGAAGCGGCCGCCGTGCAATCGCTGGTTTCCCGTATCGACGAATCCTTTCTGCGCGCGCTGGATGTCATCTTGCGCTGCGAGGGACGCGTCATCGTCAGCGGCATGGGCAAGAGCGGCCACATTGCGCGCAAGATCGCCGCGACCCTGTCCAGCACCGGTACGCCGGCCTATTTCGTGCATCCGGGCGAGGCCAGCCACGGCGATCTCGGCATGATCACCGAAGAAGACGTCATCATCGCGTTGTCGTATTCCGGCGAGAGTCAGGAGCTGATGACCATCGTGCCGGTGATCAAGCGGCAGGGCGCCAAGCTCATCAGCATGACCGGCAATCCGGCCTCCAGTCTGGCAGAAGCGGCGGACGTGCATCTCGATGCGCATGTGGACAAAGAGGCCTGCCCGATGGGGCTGGCCCCCACTACCAGCACCACGGCGGCACTGGCGCTGGGCGATGCGCTGGCGATGGCGCTGCTGGATGCCAAGGGCTTCGGCGCGGAAGACTTCGCGCGCTCGCATCCCGGTGGCAGTCTGGGGCGGCGTTTGCTGACTCATGTGCGCGACATCATGCGCAGCGGCGAGCGCCTGCCCATGGTGGGCGAAGGCGCGATGCTGAGCGACGCGATTTTGGAAATCTCGAAGAAGGGCGTGGGCATGACCGCTATCGTGGATGCCGAACGGCGCGTGTTGGGCATCTACACCGACGGCGACCTGCGCCGCACGCTGGAGAAGAAACTGGATTTCGGCAGCACGCCGGTGCGCGATGCGATGTCGGCCGATCCGCGCTGCATCGGTCCGGACAACCTCGCCGTCGAGGCGGTGCAGATGATGGAGCAATACAACATCAGCCAGATGCTGGTGGTGGACGAACAGCACCAGCTGGTCGGCGCGCTGAACATGCACGACCTCCTGCACGCGAAAGTGATTTGATTTGTACCCATTTGTTTTTAGGAGAGATCCATGCTGACTAGTCGCGCAAAACTGATCCGCCTGATGGCTTTCGATGTGGACGGCGTGATGACCGACGGCGGTTTGTATCTGTCGGATTCCGGCGAGGAGTTCAAGCGTTTCAACTCGCTGGACGGTCACGGTGTCAAGATGCTGCGCGCTAGCGGCGTCGAGGTCGCGATCATCACCGGGCGCAGCTCGCGCTGCGTCGAGCTGCGCGCGCAGAACCTCGGTATCCAGCATGTCTATCAGGGCGTAGAGCGCAAGCTCGACGCGATGGTCGATCTGCTCAACAAGCTCAAGCTGTCGCGCGACGCCGCCGCCTACATGGGCGACGACGTGGTGGACCTGTGCGTGATGCGTCACGTCGGATTTTCAATCTCAGTGCCGGAGTCGCCGCAATTGGTGCGCGAACACTCCGATTACGTCACGCAACGCGCTGGCGGGCACGGCGCGGTACGCGAAGCCTGCGAGCTGCTCATGTCGGCGCAGGGCACGCTGGACGCGCAATTGGCCCCCTATCTGAAATGACCCTTGCTTCCCGCGCCCGCTACTGGCTGCCGCTGCTGCCGTTGCTCGGTTTGCTGGGCGTCACCTACTGGTTGGACCAGCAGGTGCGCCCGGAGGCGGCCAAAGAGACCGGTCCTTTGCGCCATGATCCGGATGCGGTGATGGAGAATTTTTCCGCGGTCAGGATGAACGAGCAGGGGGAGCCCCGTTTCGTCATGTACGCCGCCAAAATGCAGCATTATCCGGACGACGACAGCACCACGCTGGACGCCCCTCGTCTGACCTCGTTGTCGGTCGGGAAACCCACGGTGCATGCGGTCTCCAGGCGCGCCGAGGTTTCCGGAAGCGGGGAGGAGGTTTTCATGCACGATGATGTCGAGGTGCTGCGCGAGGCGAGTGCGGGGCGCGGCGAAATGACGCTGCAGACCGATTATCTGCGCGTTCTGCCGGATCGGAACTGGGCCGACACCGACCGTCCAGTGGCGATTTTCGATGCGCGCAACACCATACATGGAGTGGGGCTGGAGATGGACAACGAGGCACGCACATTGAAACTGCTGTCGCAGGTAAGGAGTGTTCATGAGCCGCGCTAGATACGTGAGCCGCATGTTGCCGGTGCTGCTGTCGGCAGTGCTGGCGCAACCCTGTATGGCCGAGCGGGCCGACCGCGAGAAGCCGATGCATCTCGAGGCCGACCTGATGGTGGTGGACGATGCGCGGAAGGTCAGCACGTTCACCGGCAAGGTCCAGATGGTTCAGGGCACGATGCTGATCCGCGGCGACAAGGTCGAGGTGGTCGAGGGAGCGGATGGGCTGAAGGTCGCCACGATATACGGCAACACGGCCAGTTTCCGGCAGAAGCGCGAGGGGCTGGACGAATATGTGGACGGGTACGGCGAGCGCATCGTCTACAACGAAAGTACCGAGATTGTGGACTTTTATGTAAGAGCCCGCGTGGTGCGCGAGGGGGACGATGTGCGCGGCGAACATATCACCTATAACCAGAAGACCGAGATATTCCGGGTGAACAGCGGCCCCGCCGGCGCAGATGGCACGCCGAAACGGGTGCGCGCGGTGCTCCAACCCAAGCCGCGTGCGGAGTCGGCGACTTCGGCGCCGCCGGATGCCTTGCCGATCAAGCCAAGTAGCACCCTTACCCCGATGGAGCAGGAATGAGCGAGTTGCGCGCAGTCGGATTAAAGAAGAAGTACGGCGCCCGTATCGTGGTGCACGACGCTTCGCTGTCGGTGAAGAGCGGCGAGGTGGTCGGCTTGCTCGGGCCGAACGGCGCGGGCAAGACCACTTCGTTCTACATGATCGTCGGTCTGGTCGCTGCCGACGGCGGCGAGATATTTGTCGATGAGCAGAACATCACCCATCTGCCCATCCATCGTCGTGCGCGTCTCGGTCTGGGCTACCTGCCGCAGGAGGCGTCGATCTTCCGCCGCTTGACTGTGGCACAAAACATTCAGGCGGTGCTGGAGCTGCAGGGTCTGGACGACGACGAGTTGGCGAATCGGCTCGACGAGTTGCTGGATGATCTGCATATCGGCCATATTCGCGACAATCCGGCGGCCAGTCTGTCCGGCGGAGAGCGCCGGCGCGTCGAGATCGCGCGCGCGCTGGCGACCAATCCTCGCTTCATCCTGCTCGACGAACCGTTCGCCGGCGTCGATCCGATCGCGGTGCTGGACATCCAGAAGATCATCCGCTTCCTCAAAGAGCGCGAAATCGGCGTGCTGATCACCGACCACAACGTGCGCGAGACGCTGGGCATTTGCGACCGCGCCTACATTATCAACGCCGGGGCGGTGATGGCGGAGGGCAGCCCGGATGAAATCATCTATAATGAAGGCGTGAGAAAAGTATATCTGGGCGAGCACTTCAAGCTTTAATGAAAGATGGCATCCGGATTCCATAACAGTCAATGAAACACGCACTCCAACTCAGGACTTCTCAGCAACTGACGCTTACGCCGCAGTTGCAGCAGGCTATCAAGCTGTTGCAGCTTTCGACGCAGGATGTGCAGCAGGAAGTCGCGCGCATGCTCGACGAAAACCCCATGCTGGAACTGGCCGAGGAGTACGCGCCGGCCACGTTTGCGGCGGATGCGGGCAGTACTCGCGCAACGGAGGCCGCACCGGCATCCGGTTCCGATGATCGCAGTTCCGATGAGCGCGGCCCGGACGAGCGCGTCAGGGACGATTTCGGCATCGAGGCCGCCGACTGGGAAAGCCGCGACCGGGCGCGCAGTTCCGACGACGAGGACGAGTCTTACCCGGAACATTCCGCCGGGCAGCTCAGCCTGCGCGAGCACCTGCACGAGCAGCTTGCCTCTGGCTCATTGGAGGGCCGGGATCGTATTGTCGTCGGGCTGTTGATCGAGGCGCTGGACGAAAATGGCTACTTCGCGCAGGACTTGGCGGAATTGGCCGAGTTGTTGCCGGAGGAGCTGGATATTTCGCTGGACGATCTGGAGACCGCGCTGGTGCAGTTGCAGCATCTCGATTTGCCGGGGCTGGGCGCGCGCAATCTGGGCGAATGTCTGGTGCTGCAACTCAAGGCGCTGCCGGAGGATACGCCGCAACGCGACCTGGCGATCCGGCTGGCGGGCAATCATCTGGACACCTTGGCCGCGCACGATTTCAACAAACTCAAGAAGCTGCTGCACTGTTCGGATGCCGAACTGCGCGCCGCACAGCATCTGATCGTTGGGCTCAACCCGAAGCCGGGCGCGGAGTTCGACCACAGCGTCGCCGACTATGTGGTGCCGGACGTGATCGTCGAGAAGCATCAGAACAAGTGGCGCGCGCGGTTGAATGTCGAGGCGATGCCCAAACTGCGCGTCAACAGCATGTATGCGAATATTCTTCAGCAGCGCGACGACGGCAATGCCTCGCAGTTGTCCGTGCAGTTGCAGGAAGCGAAATGGCTGATCAAGAATTTGCAGCAGCGCTTCGAGACCATACTGCGCGTGGCGCAGGCCATCGTGGCGCGCCAGGAAAAGTTCTTCGAGCACGGCGAGATCGGCATGCGCCCGCTGGTGCTGCGCGAGATCGCCGAGGAACTCGAATTGCACGAATCGACTATATCGCGCGGCACTACGCAGAAATTCATGCTGACGCCGCGCGGCATCTACGAATTCAAACATTTTTTTGGCAGCGGCCTGGCGACGGAGAGCGGGGGAACCTGTTCTTCAGCCGCGATACGCGAGTTGATCAGGCAACTGGTCAGTGCGGAGAACACCCGCAAACCGCTTACCGACAGCCGCATGTCGGAAATCTTGGCACAGCAGGGCATCGTAGTGGCCCGGCGTACCATTGCAAAGTACCGGGAAGCATTGCATATACTCCCGGTGAATCTCCGTAAATCACTCTAAACAAGGAGCGCATCATGAACATCAACCTCACCGGACGCCATCTGGAAATCACCCCCGCCATCCGCGAATATGCGACCGGCAAGTTCGGCAAGATCAAGCGCCACTTCGACAATGTGATCGACGTGAACATCATCCTGTCCGTCGAGAAGCTGCAGCAGAAGGCCGAGGCGACGATCCACATCAGCGGCAAGGATGTATTCGTCGAGTGCGAGGACGAGAACCTGTACGCAGCCATCGACGCGCTGGTGGACAAGCTGGATCGCCAGGTGTTGAAGCACAAGGAAAAAGTGGCGGATCGTCGCCATGACGGTTCCGGCAAGCACGACGTGGCAGCCGAGTAATCAATGATGGGCGGCATTGCCGCCCATTTTTCATTCCAGATACCCATGAACCTCATCAGTAAACTGCTGGCGCCAGACAATATCCTGCTGGATACGGAATCGACCAGCAAGAAACGGGTGTTCGAACGCGTCGGCCTGCTGTTCGAAAACAATCAGCAAATCGCGCGCAGCCAGGTGTTCGACAGTCTGTTCGCGCGCGAGAAGCTCGGCTCGACCGGACTGGGGCATGGCGTGGCGATTCCGCATGGCCGCATCGCCAAGCTGCGCGATGCCACTGCCGCTTTCGTCAAGACCAGCCATCCGATTCCGTTCGATGCTCCCGATGGGGAGCCAGTGAGCCTGATCTTCGTTTTGCTGGTGCCCGAGCGCGCCACCGACCTGCATTTGCAGATTCTCGGCGAGCTCGCGCAGATGTTCAGCGATCAGCAGTTCCGCAACCGCTTGCAGGAATGCGAAGACGGGCCGAGTATTCATCAACTCTTTTACGAATGGAACGCTGCGGCATGAAAACCGCCATCAATCCATCGGGCGATCAGGCAAAGGCTTCCCGGTGAGCGAAGTCAACGTTCGGCAGCTGTTCGAAGACAAGCAGGCGCGACTGGAGCTCAGTCGCGTGGCGGGGACGGACGGTAATGATCGCATCCTTACGACCGAGGACTCGAATTCTTCCAACAGGGGGTTAATCGGCCATCTCAATCTGATTCACCCGAATTGGGTGCAGGTGTTGAGCGTAACCGAGCTCGATTACCTGCGCGGCCTGGGTATGGACGAACGCAATGCCGCCTTCGATCAGATTGAGCGCAGCGAACCGACTTGTCTGATTGTCGCCGGTACGAACGACATCCCGTCGGAGTTGGTGGATTTTTCCAACAGGACGCATATCCCGCTGTTCTGTTCGCCCAAACCCAGCGTGCATTTGATGTGGCTGATCCGCCACTACCTCGCCAAGGAGCTGGCCGAATCGACCACGCGTCACGGCGTGTTTCTCGATGTGCTCGGCGTCGGCGTGATGATTACCGGCGAGAGCGCGGTCGGCAAGAGCGAGCTGGGACTGGAGCTCATTACGCGCGGCAACGGCTTGGTGGCCGACGATATCGTCGAGTTGCACCGCATCGCGCCGGACACGCTGGAAGGCCGCTGCCCCGAGTTGTTGCGCGACTTTCTCGAAGTGCGCGGGCTGGGCGTGCTGAACATTCGCACGATGTTCGGCGAGACCGCGGTGCGGCGCAAGAAGAGCCTGAAGTTGATCGTGCATTTGCACCGTCCGCCCGGCGGCGACCTGTCTCAGGTGGAGCGCCTGCCGATCAATGCCAGCTATCAGGACATCCTCGGTGTGAGCGTCAG
This sequence comes from Gallionellales bacterium GWA2_60_142, assembly GCA_001801085.1. GTDB lineage: Bacteria > Pseudomonadota > Gammaproteobacteria > Burkholderiales > Gallionellaceae > Gallionella. The sequence continues at coordinate 40,575 of MGWR01000050.1, forward strand.
CACGGTGAACATTCCCGTGGTCGCCGGGCGTAACCTGTCGGTGCTGGTGGAAGCCGCCGCACGCAACTTCGTGTTGCAGCAGCGCGGTATCGACAGTATGCAGGAGTTCATCATGCGACACGATCAGTTGTTGCACGAGGATTAGCATGTCCGGCTCGCAGCTCATCCTGATCAGCGGCCTGTCCGGCTCCGGCAAGAGCGTTGCATTGAAGACGCTGGAAGACGCCGGTTTCTATTGCGTGGACAATCTGCCGGCCGAGTTGTTGCCGGATCTGATCGGCCAGCTCCTGCCGGAAGGTTTTCGCAACATCGCGGTCAGTGTCGATGTGCGGAATGCCCGCAGCGTGCAGGTGCTGCCGTCTTTGATGCAGCAATTGATGCAGAAGGAGTTGGCGGTGCATCTGTTGTATCTGGATGCGAAGACCGAGACGCTGGTGAAGCGCTTCTCCGAGACGCGTCGGCTGCATCCCCTCAACGATGGAGTGATGACGCTGCCGGAATGCGTTGCCCGCGAGCGCGAACTACTGGCCGAAATCGGCAGCATCGGCCATCACATCGACACCTCCGACCTGAATGCCAACGCGCTACGCGCCTGGATCAAGCAATTCATCCAGTTGGATCGGGCGCGTCTGACGCTGTTGTTCGAATCGTTCGGTTTCAAGCACGGCATCCCGCTGGACGCCGATCTGGTGTTCGATGTGCGCTGTCTGCCTAATCCCCATTACAGCGAAAGCCTGCGCCCGCTCACCGGCCGCGATGCCGCAGTGATCGAGTTTATCGAGCAGACCGAGTCGGCGCAGCAGATGTATGCCGATATCCGCGACTTCGTCGCCAACTGGCTGCCCTGTTACATCGCCGACAACCGCAGCTATCTCACCGTTGCCGTCGGTTGCACCGGCGGCCAGCATCGCTCGGTATATCTGGCCGAAAAGCTTGCCCGTCATTTCGAGCCGCAGCAACAGGTGCTGGTGCGCCACCGTGAACTGGCATGATCCGTTGCGCGCAGATGTCCTGCCGCACCTGAAGTCCGGCGACTGGCTGACATTGCTGTTCGGCGGCATCGGGGTGGCGATACTGGCGCTCACGCTGTGGAGCGGCGAACTCGCCGATCACGCCGTCATCCGTAGCGGTGGAAAAATATTCCTCGAAGTATCGTTGTCGCGCGACCGGCAGATCGAAGTGCCCGGCCCGCTCGGCGTCAGCATCGTCACCATAGAGAAGCGCCGGGCACGCATCAGCTCCGACCCCAGCCCGCGGCAATATTGCGTGCGCCAGGGCTGGCTGCAACAGGCCGGCGAGGTTGCAATCTGTTTGCCAAACGAGGTCAGCGTCGAATTGACTGGCAGCCGGAAAAAATATGACAGCCTTAATTACTGAAAGTGGGGAGTGGTAAGTGGTGAGTAAAAATCAGGGGCGAGAAACTGAACAGATGCTGGAACCGGCGCTGTCCACTATCGACCCACCAATCGCCACTCACCACTCACCTGGCACATCGATCCTGCTTGCTTCGACTGCGGAAGATCATCACATCGCGCGCATGGCGGCGGTGGCGCTGGGGCTGGCCGTGCTGGAGAACGCGATCCCTTCGCCGCTGCCGGGCGTGAAGCCGGGGCTGGCGAACATCGTGACGCTGATTGTGCTGGCGCGCTACGGCTGGCGAGTTGCCGCATGGGTGTCGCTGCTGCGTGTGGTCGCGGGCAGTCTGCTGTTCGGCAATTTCCTCGCGCCCGGATTCTTTCTCAGCCTGTCCGGCGCGGTGCTCAGCCTGATTGTGCTGGCTGCGGCGCAGCACCTGCCGACGCGCTGGTTCGGCCCGGTCAGTCACAGCATCTACGCCGCCTTCGCGCATATCGCCGGGCAGATGGCGGTGGTATATCTATGGCTGATCCCTCATGCCGGCATCGCCTACCTGATCCCGATATTCGCCGCCGCCGCGCTGGTGTTCGGCGCGGTGAACGGGGTGATCGCGGCGCGCTTCATGAACAATGCCGCGGAGCGTTTTTCGCGAAGCGACGGGCGTCAAGACTGAGCGTTCTGTTTGGACGCGAGGTGTTGCTGCAGGCCGTGCACCAGATTCTGCGCCAGTTCTGCCTGCAGTTCGTTGATCGGTGCGGCGACGCCGAGTTCGCAGGCTTGCGTGACGCGCAGTCCGGCATAACCGCAGGGGTTGATATTGGCAAACGGCGATAAATCCATGTCTATGTTCAGCGCGAGGCCGTGGTAGCAGTAGCCGTTTTTGATCTTCAGCCCCAGCGAGGCGATCTTCGCGCCGTCGACATAGACGCCGGGCGCGTCCTCGCGGCTGTGCGCGGTGACGCCGTATTCGGCGAGCAGGTCGATTACCGCCTGCTCCATCAGTCGCACCAGTTCGCGCACGCCCAGCTTCCAGCGGCGCATGTCCAGCAGCAGGTAGGCGACAATCTGGCCGGGGCCGTGGTAAGTGATCTGGCCGCCGCGGTCGATTTTTATCACCGGAATATTGGTCGGGTTCAGCAGGTGCTCCGGTTTGCCGGCCAGTCCTTGTGTATAGGTCGGCGGATGCTGCACCAGCCAGATTTCGTCGCGCGTCCCCGGTGTCTGTCCATCGGGCGTGCGCTCGGCGGTGAAGCACTTCATCGCGTCCCAGGTCGGCTGATATTCGACCAGGCCCAGCGCGTGAATGGCCGGTATCGCAGGGTGTTTCCCGCTTCCCATCACAGCACCATCACCACCATAGGGTGGTCGCACAGTTCCTGATAGATCGCATCGAGTTGTTCGCGCGAGGTGGCGCGTATGGTGCAGGTTAGGCTGACGTAGCGCGCGGTCTTGCTGGCGCGCATTTCCATGCTGGCGGCGGCGAAGCCGGGGTCGTGTTTGGTGACGACTTCCAGCACGGCCTGGGCGAAGCCAGCCTGTTGCTGGCCGAATATCTTCAGCGGGAAGTCGCACGGATATTCGACGAAGCTATGTTTCAGTTCGTTTTGGTCTGGTTGGTTCATTTGCGCATTACGTTGTGTTTGAAGTCTTGGTACAGCTCGTGCAATTGGGCGAACATCGGCCCCGGTTTGCCGTTGCCGACTGCTAGCCCGTCGAGGTGGGTAATCGCCAGCACTTCCTTGGTCGAGGAGGTGAGCAAGAGCTCGTCGGCGGAGAAAAGTTCCTCTTTCATCACGCGCCGCACTTCGCAGGGGATGTCATTCACAGCGGCGATTTCCAGAATCACGTCGTAGGTGATGCCGGGCAGCATCAGGTTGTCCTTGGGCGGGGCGAGCAGCGATCCGTTCTTGACGACGAAGACGTTGCTGGCCGCGCCCTCGGTCATGAAATCGTTCCCTGTCACCGGGTCGTCGCGGATCAGGATGGTCTCGGCGCAGCCGGCGTCCACGGCCATCTGGCGCAACAGCACGTTGGGCAGCAGCGCGATGGCCTTGATGTCGCAGCGCAGCCAGCGGTTGTCCTGCGCGGTGATGCAAGAAATACCGGATTCCAGCAGTGCGGCAGGCGGAGTGGGCAGCGGGCTGCTCATCGCGAACACAGTAGGCGGTACCGGCGGATTCGGGAAGGCGTGGTCGCGCTTCGCCGCGCCGCGCGTGATATGCAGGTACAGATACTGGTCTTCGCCTTCGTTGCGCGCGATGATCTCTTCGACGATGCGTGTCCATTCGGCTTCGTCGTGCGGATTGGGAAGCTTGATGCCGTCCAGGCTATGTTGCAGGCGCTTCAGATGTTCGGGCAGCCTGAACGCGCGGCGCGAATACACCGGAATCACTTCATACACGCCGTCGCCGAAGATGAAGCCGCGATCCAGCACGGAAACTTTCGCTTCCGTTATGGGCATAAATTCGCCGTTCAAGTAGATCGTCATTGCGTCCTCCTATTCGAACATCAACCGTATGCTGTCCCAACCGCGCGACAGCACGTTCGCCAGCGGCACGCTATCCAGCGCGACCAGCGGATATTCCGCATAGGGCTTGCCGGCTATCGAGAGTTTTAGCACGCCGAGTTGCTGACCGTTGGCGATCGGGGCGAGTATCGGTTGGCGCGTCTGCACTGTAGCCTTGATTTGCGCGAGTTTGCCTTTGGGTATGCTCAGGAACAGATCGTTGCGGAAGCCGACGCCGATCTCGCTCTCCGAGCCTTTCCAGATGCGTAGCTGGGTGACCGGTTGATCCTTCTGGTACAGACGCACCACGTCGAAATTCTGGAAACCGAAATTCAGCAGCTTCTGGCTTTCGGTCGCGCGCAGGTTGTCGGAGCTCGCGCCGAGCAGCACCGCGATCAGGCGGTGGTCGTTGCGCTTGGCCGTGCCGACCAGACAGTAGCCGGCGGTTTCGGTATGCCCCGTTTTCATCCCGTCCGCATAAGGGTCCAGCCACAGCAGGCGGTTGCGGTTGGCCTGCGTCACATTGTTGAAGGTGTAGTCGCGCAGCGCGAACAGATGCTGGTGCTGGGGATAGTCGCGCACGACTGCGGCGGTCAGCAGCGCCAGATCGGTCGCACTGCTGTAATGTCCGGCATCCGGCAGGCCAACCGGGTTGACGAAGCGGGTGTTGTTCATGCCCAGACGCTTCGCTTCCTTGTTCATCATATCGACGAAGCCAGCCTCGCTGCCGGCGATGCTGAGGGCCAGCGCGATCGCGGCATCGTTGCCGGATTGCACGATCAGGCCGCGCAGAAGCTCGTTCACGGTGACTTCCTGGCCGGCCTTGAGCAGCATGCGCGATTCGCCGCCCTGGGTGCGCACCGCGCTGGATGGAACCGTCAGCGGCTGTTCCAGCGACAGCGTCTTGTGCTTGAGCGCGTCGAAAGTCAGATAAGCTGTCATCAGCTTGGTCAGCGACGCGGGCTCCATGCGCGCATCGCCGTTCTGGTTCACCAGAACCTGGTTGCTGGTGTAGTCGTAGAGCAGATAGGACTTGGCTGACAGCTGGGGGGCGGTGGGTATGGTCGCCGGAGCGGCGAGGCCGGGAGCCGGGAGCAGCAGTGCGGCTAGAAGCAGGATGGGTCTCATGGTTGGCAGGTTTTCCTTTATGGAAGCAATTATAGTCCGTGCGGGGCATGCGGCGAAGCCGGAACTGAATCCGGCTTCGCCGGGTGCGCGCGGCCGCAGGTTAAGGGGCTAGGGAAATGACTAGGCCGGAATATATAGGTATTTCGGCATATTGTTATTGTGCCGATGCAGAGATATAAATGCCGAAAGATTAATGAATGGAGGTTGATATGGCGCTGTTAGCTGGAGTAAAGGATTTTTTTGGGTTCGATGCGGTGCGTGCTTCTCGCAACGATCTCAATCTGCTTGGCGCAGCCGAGGCGCATATCCTGTGGAAGGCGCGTCTGGGGCATCATATCGAGGGAAACATCCGCGAACCGCTGGAACATGTGCTGGTCGGGCAAAGCGGATTTTGCCAACTGGGATGCTGGATCACCGGGCCGGAACTGGAGGCGTTCCGGGATATGCCGGAGTTCGAACAACTGAAAGAGGCGCACCGGCAGTTTCACCAGTTCGGTGGACTGATAGTCGAGAAACTCAAAGTCGGCGAGCGCTCTGCCGCACGGGAAATATTCCGGAACGAGTACAACCAGGCGCTACGTGCCATCATTCAGGCGCTGACCGGGATCAACAGGCACCTGCACGGGGGCTGATGCCCTAGATGTCGGTATGCCCTAGATACCGGATATGTCCTAAATTCCAGATATCTGGGCGGCTTGCACCGCCAGTTCGTTGGCCTGTGCGCAGATATCGTCCGCTTCCGACGGATCGATGCCCAATTCTTCCCATTCAAAGTTTGTCACGGTATCTCCCGTGTGTTCGGCGATGCCGAAGTCAGGCAGGATTTTCTCGGCCACGCTAATTAGCCTTGCCAGCAGGTTTTTCTCCGGCATCTCGTCCACGTAGGGCGGATGGTGGTAGCCCAGCACCGCCGATATCTCCGCAGGCAGATTCCAGTGCCGTGCGATCTGCGATCCAATATAGCAATGCGTGATTCCCAGCGTTTCCAGTTCGACTTCCAGCACCGGGCGCTTGGGTTGCAGGTGAATCTGATGGTGCAGTTCGTTGCTCAGGTCGTGGTCGAGGTAGTGCAGCGCCATGAAGCCGATGTCGTGCAGCAGGCCGGCCAGGAAGATCTGATCTTCGGGGGGGCGGATGCTGTGAGGCATCGCGGAGGCGATGGTGCGCATCACCACGGCAATGGTCATGCAGTGCAGCCACAGGTCTTGCGGTTTGAAATCGCGACCCGGCGGGAGCTTGGTGAAGTCGGACATCGAGGCGATACCGATGGCGACCGACTTCACCCGGGTCAGACCGAGCAACAGGGCGGCATCATGCACGGCGGCGACCTTGCGGGTCACGCCCATGATCGGGGAGTTGGCCAGGCCGACCAGTTTTGCGGAAATCTGCGGGTCTTGTCCTATCAGTTTGAGCAGTTCCGCTTCGCCTTCGTCGGTGTTGAGCGGGAGGGCGAGCAGTTTTTGCGCGATGCTGGGCATTGCGGGCAGGGATTCGAGATTGGCCAAGGCCTGCTTAAGCCTGGTGCGGGTGTTCTGGTCGGTCATCGGTATTCTTTGCGTATTGCGACTGGTTCGGCTTGCGGCGGATCGCCGTGAAGGGCGAACTATACGAAAGATTCGCGGAATCCGCGAGGGCTAGTTCCGGTCAGGGCTAGTTCCCCTCCTAGGGTAATTCTTGCTTGGGGTTAATTCTGGTCCGTGCGCGAGGGCGGCTTGCCCAGTTTGCGTTGCAGCGTGCGGCGATGCATGTTGAGCGCGCGCGCAGTGGCCGAGACGTTGCCGTCGTGTTCGTGCAGCACGCGCTGGATGTGCTCCCATTCCAGATTGCCGATCAGCGTGGGTTGCACCTTCGGTAGCGTGTTTTCGTCGGGCGAGTGGCTGAAGGCGGCGACGATTTCGTCGGCATTGGCGGGTTTGGCGAGGTATTGGGTCGCGCCCAGTTTGATTGCCTCGACGGCGGTGGCGATGCTGGCATAGCCGGTCAACATCACGATACGCGTGTTCGGGTCGAGTTCGTGCAGCGCCTTGACCAGCACGAGGCCGGGCGCGCCTTCCATTTTCAGGTCTACCACTGCGTATTCCGGCGGGTTGGCCTGCGCCAGCGGAATGGCTTGTTCCACGCTGTGGGCGACGCAGACGCTATAGCCGCGCTTTTTCAGTGCGGCGGACAATACCTGACAGAAGGTGGCGTCGTCGTCCACCAGCAGCAAGGAGGCTTGTTCGTTGGCGGTTTCGCTCATGTCCGTAACGGCAGGGTGATTTCGGTGGTCGCGCCGCCGCCTTCGCGGTTGAATAGCCGCACCTTGCCGCTCATTCGTTCGACGGTGGCGTTGGCGAGGAACAGCCCCAGCCCGCGGCCTTCTTCCTTGGTGGTGAAAAACGCCGAACCGGCGCGGGCGGCGGCTTCCGGTGTGAGTCCCCGGCCGTGGTCGCGGATGGACAGCGTGAAGTTGTCGGCATCCCAGTGCGTCTCGATGTCGATTTCGTCCGGGGATGCGTCGGCGGCGTTGTTGAGCAGGTTCAGCAGTGCGGCGCGCAAGGCGGGATCGATGCGCAATTGCGGTGCGGGCTGGCCTCCTGTCGCGCGGTAACTGTAGTGGATGGTGGGCCGCAGCAGCTGCCATTCGTCGAGTGTCTCGGCGAGGAATTGTTCCAGCGATTGCTGCGTTTCGCCATCTTGCGCATGGGCGAGCAGCTTGTCGAGGATGCGTTTGCAAGCCCGCACCTGCCCGTCGAGGATGTCCAGATTCTCGCGCCATTCCGGTTGCATGGACGGTTCGTTCTTTAGTTCGCCTATCACTACCGCGAGTGTCGATAGCGGCGTGCCGAGTTCGTGCGCCGCACCGGCAGCCTGCGTGCCCAGCGACACGATGCGTTCGTTGCGCAGGGTCTCTTCGCGCGCACGGGCCAGTGCTGCATCGCGTTCACGCACCGCATGCGCCATCTTCACCACGAAGTACGCGACCACGACCGCGCTGATGACGAAGCCCAGCCACATGCCGAATACATGCAGATTGAAAATGCTGTCCTGCGGCAGGGTGCCCATGTCAATCGAACTCATCGCGCTCATGTCATGGCCCATGTGGTCCATATTCGAGTGGTCCATGCCCGACATGTCGCCGCTCATGTCGGGCGGCATGGATAGCGGCACGTAATATTTCATTAACAGGGTGTAGCAGCCGGTGGTCAGCGCGGTCATCGCCCAGGTGTAGCGGTGCGGCAATGTTGCGGCGGCGATCACCAGCGGCAGCAGGAACAGCGAGATGAACGGGTTGGTCGAGCCGCCGCCGTAGTAGAGCAGCACCGACAGCGCGAGCACGTCCGCGCAGAGTTGCGCGAACAGTTCCGCATTGGAGACCGGTTTGTTGCTGCGCAGGCGCAACCAGGTCAGCAGGTTCAGCACGGATTGCGCGACGACCGTGGCGATCATCGGCAGCCATTGCAATTCCATCTGGAGAAAGCGGAACACCAGCAGCAGCGTGGCGCATTGCGCGACGATGGCGATGGTGCGCAGCCACAGCAGGCGACGCAAATGACTGTGTCCGGTCTGGGCGGCGAAGGGGGAAGAATTCATGGTGCGCGATTTTACCGGGTTGCCGATCCGGCAGGGTGCGACAAAATGTCGCATTCCCGCCGCCGGCTTCCTGTCCAATAATAACGCCAACCGACGGATCGTATGGCTTTTCGGACAAGGTGCGGCATCGCTTTTTCCTCCCCGCGCGCCGACAAGCGGCGAGCCATACGATCATTGAGCGGCGGCCCCGGATGGAGACGTATAATTCGCGGCTCCAGAATTCTTATCGACGGAAGACATCATGAACAGTTTGTATCGTATGGGTGGTTTGTTGGCGGCATTGCTGCTGAGCGTCAATGTGTATGCCGGTGATGTGTCGGCGGAAGGTGCGTGGTCGCGTGCCACCGCACCGGGACAGGATTCCGCGATGGTGGATATGTCCATCACCAGCAAGCAGGCGGCAACGCTGGTGGGCTTTTCCAGCCCGGCATGCAAATCGGCTGAATTGCACAGCATGACGCACGAGGGGGGCGTGATGAAGATGCGCGAGGTCAAAAAAGTCGCTCTGCCTGCGGGCCAGCGAATCAATCTCGGCGAGAGTGGCTACCACCTGATGCTGATCGGCCTGAAAGCGCCGCTGAAGGCGGGCGATGCCGTGCCGCTGACGTTGAGCGTCCGCTTGGCGAACAAGCGCATCGTGAAGATCGAGGCCACGGCGGAAGTAAAGCCGCTGACCGAAGCCCGTGCTGCGCCGCAGGACGCCGGACACATGATGCATCATAACCATCACTGAGGCATCTTCGCGCGAAGCGAAGAGGCTTCGATGGAGCGAGTGCGGCAGGTAAGCGTTCGCACTTCCCGAATCACAGGCGGCGCGAGCCGCCTGTTTGTTTTCTGGTGTAGAATTCGCGGCAAATTTTCCACGCATTTCGCCTGACGGCGTATGCCTGTTTATCCCCCTTTATCGAGGAAAGACCATGTCTCTCACGCCCTCCGCCGCCGAAAAGAAAGCCCGCACGCTGTCCGAGGCGATGCCCTATATCCAGCGTTTCTTCGACAAGACCATCGTGGTGAAATACGGCGGCAACGCGATGACCGAGCCCGCGCTGCAGGACAGTTTCGCGCGCGATGTGGTGCTGCTCAAGCTGGTCGGGATGAATCCGGTGGTGGTGCATGGCGGAGGCCCGCAGATCAACGACCTGTTGAATCGTGTCGGTAAGCAGGGCTCTTTTGTGCAGGGCATGCGCGTCACCGACGAAGAGACCATGGATGTGGTCGAGATGGTGCTGGGCAAGGTCAACAAGGATATCGTCACACTGATCAACCGGCACGGCGGCAAGGCGGTCGGGCTGACCGGGCAGGACGGCGCATTCATCCGCGCAGAGAAGATGATGCTGGAGAGCAAGGATGAGCCGGGCAAGATGCTGGACATCGGCCTGGTCGGCGAGATCACCAAGATCGATCCGGCGATCATCACCTTCCTCGATTCCGGCGATTTCATTCCGGTGATCGCGCCCATCGGCGTCGCGCCCGACGGCGAGACGCTGAATATCAACGCCGATGTGGTGGCGGGCAAGCTGGCCGAGGTGCTGAATGCGGAGAAGCTGGTGCTGCTGACCAACACGCCGGGCGTGCTGGACAAGGACGGCAACCTGCTCTCAGGTCTGACGCCGAAGAACATCGATGACCTGGTCGCGGACGGCACCTTGTCAGGCGGGATGCTGCCCAAGATCAGCTCTGCGCTGGACGCCGCGCGCAGCGGGGTGAGGTCGGTGCACATCATCGACGGTCGCGTGGAGCATGCGCTGTTGCTGGAGATCCTGACCGACGAAGGTGTGGGCACTTTAATCAAAAGCAAATAAAACCTTATCCGCAGATTACGCAGATGAACGCAGATTTAAAACCAATCTTTCTAATCTGCGGATGAAGATGATGGTTGGCCCGGTATGGATTTTCGATCTGGACAACACGTTGCATAACGCGACGCCGCATATCTTTCCGCACATCAACCGCAGCATGACGGCGTACTTGCAGGAGCATCTGCAACTGGACGAAGACGCCGCGAACGCGCTGCGCATGCATTACTGGCAGCGCTACGGCGCGACGCTCTCCGGGCTGATGCGCCACCACGGCACCAAGCCGGAACATTTTCTGTGGCACACCCACCAGTTCCCCGAACTCGAACGCATGGTGCTGCGCGAGCCGCGTTTGCGCCATATGCTGCAAGCCTTGCCGGGCAGGAAGGTGGTGTTCTCCAACGCGCCGCAGCACTATGCGCATGCGGTGCTGAAGCTGTTGCGCATCGACGGCCTGTTCGACGACGTGATGGCGGTGGAGCAGACGCGTTACCGTCCCAAGCCGGATAGTTTCGGTTTCATGCGATTGTTGCGCCGCCATCGTCTCAAGGCGGCGCAGTGCGTGATGGTCGAGGACAGCCTCGAAAATCTGATGGCCGCGAAACGGCTGGGGATGCGCACTGTGTGGGTGACGGGAGAGACGCGCAATCCGCCCTGTGTGGACGTAAAGGTGCGAAACGTGATGGAACTGCCGCGCGCGATGGCGCGGCTTAATTAAAGGGGAGCGAAATGGCGGCTAAACCGGGCGAAAGAAAATTGCAGATACTGCAAACCGTGGCGCACATGCTGGAGCAACCCAAGGGCGAAAAAATCACCACGGCTGCACTCGCCGCCAGGCTGGAGCTGTCCGAAGCGGCGCTGTACCGTCACTTCGCCAGCAAGGCGCAAATGTTCGAAGGTCTGATCGAGTTCATCGAACAGACCGTGTTCGGCCTCATCAACAAAATCACCCAGGAAGAGAAGAGCGGGTTGCAGCAGGCCGATGCCATCGTCTCGCTGCTGTTAGGCTTTGCGCAGAAGAATCGCGGCATGACGCGCGTGTTGATCGGCGATGCGCTGGTCAACGAAGACGAGCGCTTGCAAGCCCGCATTAACCAGTTGCTGGATCGCATCGAAGCGACGCTGAAGCAGTCTTTGCGCATCGCCGCAACGCAGGGCGAAATGGGCGAGGCCGTGGACGTGGGTGCGCACGCCAACCTGCTGCTGTGCTACGTCATTGGCCGTTGGCAGCAGTTCGGTAAAAGCGGTTTTACGCGCGACCCGCTGGTGGGATGGGCGGCGCAGCGCAAGATTTTGCTGGGCAGATAAATTGGGGGGCGGTAGGGTGGGCTATGCCCACCATGTCGGGCATAGCCCGACCTACATTTGGTTCCGGTTCATCCGGCTTAGGTTGATAACTAGAGGTGCAATATGATCCTGATTCTCGGTTCCAACATCGGCGAGCAGTCGCCGGAATATCGCCAGTTGCTGGCTCATCTCGCGACGCTGGAAGGCATCCAGACCCGTGTGCATGTCGAGCGCGGTAGCGAGCAGAATCTCACCGAGATTTACCTGATCGGCAACACCAAGGCGCTGGATATCGAAGACATGCAGAGCCTGCCTGGCGTCGAGCGGGTGGTGCGGGTGTCGGAGGAGTACCGCATCCTCGGCCGCCACAAGGACGAGCAGCGTCCGACGCATTTCGACTACAACGGCGTGCGCTTCGGGCAGGACACGCTGCATGTGTTCGCGGGGCTGTGCGCGGTGGACAATCGCGAGCATGTCGAGATCATGATGAAGGCGGTGCGCGACGCCGGGCAGGTGTGCACGCGCATGGGCGCATACAAGCCGCGCACCAGTCCCTATGCATTCCAGGGACACGGCAAAACGTGTTTGCCTTATGTGTTCGAGCTGGCGGGCAAGTATGGCATCAAGGTGATCGCGATGGAGATCACCCACGAGTCGCATCTGGACGAGATCAACGAGGCGTTGCGCCAGACCGGCAATCCGACCGGCGTGATGTTGCAGATCGGCACGCGCAACACGCAAAACTTCGAATTGCTGAAGATCGTCGGCCGCCAGACCGAGATGCCCATTCTGCTCAAGCGCGGTTTCGGCATCACGCTGGACGAGTCGTTGAACGCGGCGGAATACCTCGCATCGGAAGGCAACCGCAAGGTGATCTTCGGGCTGCGGGGGATGAAGACGAATATGGGCGATCCGCACCGCAATCTGGTCGACTTTGCGCATGTGCCGGTGGTGAAACGGCTGACGCGCATGCCGGTGTGCATCGATCCGTCGCACTCGGTCGGCACGCGTGCCGCCTCGTCGGACGGCATCCTCGACGTGATGCATGCCACTGCGCAGGGCGTGATGGCGGGCGCGAACATGGTGCTGGTGGATTTCCATCCCGCGCCGCCGAAGGCGCTGGTGGACGGGCCGCAGGCGCTGTTGCTGAAGGAGTTGCCTTACTTTCTCGAAGACGTACAGATCGCGCGCGAGGCGTACCTCAAGCGCGTGGCGTTGCGGCAGCGACAGGAATAAATGCAGGGACTCATGCGCCCGGGTAGCTCGATGCTTGTGCGGCCAGCGCCGACTTCAGCCTGATTATGTTGACCGGCTTGTGCAGCGCCGGCCAATTGCAGTTTGCGGCCTCCCGGATGAACGCGGCCGACGTGTCTCCGGTCATCAACACCGCATGGATCGGACTTCCGCGCTTCTGCCGCACCCGGTTCAGGAACTGGATGCCGTTGAGCGAGTCGCCCAGCATATAATCGACGATGAAGTAATCGGCATGTTCGATGCCGGGATGGAGCAATGCATCGTCCGGATTATGGAAACAGGTCACGTTTCCGCCCATTCCCTCTAGCAGCGCCACCATGGCTTGCGCGACCAGCATGTCGTCGTCCAGCACAATAAAGTGTTTGCCCCGGACGAATAGATCTTTGTCGGGAGTCGCGGCAGCGGCGATTCGGTGCTCAATCCGGTCGGGGATGCCGTCCAGCGGCAAGCTGAACTCGAAGACCGAGCCGCGCCCGACCCGTGATCGGCAACCGATCTCGCTGTGCAGCAGCGCCAATGCCCGCTTGACGATGGACAGCCCCAGTCCAAGCCCTTTTGTGCGGTCGCGTTGCGGATTGTCTATCTGATAGAACTCGTCGAAGATATTTCCGATGAATTTCTCCGGGATGCCTGTTCCGGTGTCCCAAACTTGAAAAAGCACTTTGTCTTTGCGCTGCCGGGCGCTGACCAGAATGGAATTGTCGGAGGTGAATTTGATCGCATTCGAAACGAGATTCATCATCACGGAGTTGACCAAGCCGATGTCGCTATGGATGAGCAGTCTTTCTCTGGCCGAGATGCGGAAACGGAAATCGATTCGCTTTTCACGGGCCAGCGCGGCGAAATTCTGTTCCAGCCAGCCGAATATTTCGGCGACATCGATCGATTTCAGTTCCGGCTTGATGACGCCTGCATCCAGTTTCGAAACATGCAGCAGGGTATCGAGCAGGCCGTTGAACGTTGACATCGCCTGGTCCAGTTGCTGGATGATCGTATGTTGCTGCATGGTCGGACTGGTCAGCTTGAGCGTATCGATGAACAAGTTGGCGGCGGCCAGCGGTTGCCGCAGGTCGTGGCCTGCCGCCGCGAGGAAGCGGGATTTGGCCAGTTCCTTGGTTTCCAATTGGCGCATCGATTCGGTGAGCGCATCTTCCGCATGCTTGCGCTCGGTGATGTCGTTTCCGACGCTCAGTATTTCGATCATTTTTCCGGTGTCGTCGAATATCGGACGGTTGGTCCACATCACCCACAGGCGTTCGCGATTCTTCTTGATGTTTTCATTGATGTTCATCCGATACTTTTCCGGATGGGCAAGAATGTCACCCATCAGTCTGGACAGGTCGCGCGACGTAGTTTCCGTTTTCGGCACGATGCTGCCCACGATGTTCTGGCCGATTAATTCGTTCGGTTGGTATCCGAACAAGCTTTCGGCATAGTTGTTGATATACACGATGCGCCCCTGCGTATCCCAGCGCAAGATGATGCTGAGCGCGCTTTCTATCAAGGTGCGGTATTTCTCCTCGCTTTTGCGCAGCGCTTCCTCGCGATCTTCCTGCACCGCCATCATGTCGTTGAAGGCGTGTGCCATCGCGGCGATATCCTTGGGGCCGCCCGGCTTGGCGCGCACCTGCGATTCACCCGTTTGGGCCCGTTCCATGCTGTCCGACAATTCGTCGAGCGGACGTGCCATGTTGCGGGAAAGCGAGCGGATCAACAGAAGGAAGAACAGGGCGAAGGAGAAAGAAATGGTCAGATTGGTCGTGAAGATGTCGGAGGACAGTCTCCCTATCCCCGCCTTGCCGGTCACGACGATAACGTGTCCCAGCAATTCCGGCGCGGCGGCCTCGGCAAGCGGCGAGTCGGCAAAGGGGTGGCTGTAGACCGGGGCGGTGAAATGCCATGCGTTCTGGGTGTCGTCCAGCAGGATGGCGGCATGAGAGTCGCCGGTCTGTCTCGCAGGGGGTAGGAATCGTCCGGGGAGATTGTCTCCGTGGGCAACGAGCAGGTGGCCGTCGGTATGGTAAATCGCCACCCCGACGACCTCGGGGAAGGTCAGCGTGGTCTTCGCCGCCTCTGCCACATTGTCGGGCGAATCGAAGATCAGTGCGAGCACGCTCTGACGCGCCAGATTCTCGGTGATGCGCTTTCCGTGCTCGATGATGTCGCGGCTCACGCGCTCGTTGCTTTGCCATGAGCCGGCGATGGATGAGAGTATCGCCAGAAAGAGGATGCCGAGCGTGACCGTGATACCGAGCTGGCGCTGAAAGGTGAGATTCTTCGAAAATGCCGCGAATATCTTGTTGTTCATGTCGGCGCGCTAGATCAGCTGTGGATGCTCCATGTCGAAAGATTTTTCAGTCATCCGGATATCTGTCCATTCGGCGTTGCTGCAGGGTGTTGCGCCGAGAGTGAATAATATGGATGGAATTATGCTGCGAATTTTTCCGTCATTTGTTTTTATTGTTATATGGGGCCGGATGAACACTCGATCTACGTCGCTTTTCCCGGTTCGCGCTGTCTTATAACCTCACTGGAGGTGTGGGGCAATAGGCCGGAATATCTATATATTCCGGCCTAGGTGAATTCCTAGATCAAACCCATCGCCACCAGTGCGATGAATGCGGCGAACAGCACGAAGTGGCTGATGCCCTCGATCGCATTGGTCTCGCCGTCGTGCAGGTTGTTCATCACCGTGAGGAAGGTCAGCAGCAGCATCCCGGCCTGAACCGGCGTGAGCGCCATGTCGATGCGTTCGCCGCTGAACAGCGCGATGGCCTCGATCACCGGCAAGGTCAGCAGCACGGTGGCGAGCGAGGCGCCCAGCGCGATGTTGACCGTGGTCTGCATGCGGTTGTGCTGTGCGGCCCTGAGTGCGGTGAGGATCTCCGGGCTGGCGGAAATCAGTGCGACCAGCACCGCGGGGATCGCCTTCGGCAGATCGCTGCCGGACAGTCCGGCATCCAGCAGCACCGACAGCACTTCCGACAGCAGGCCAACCAGCACGATCGCGCCCAGCATTACCGCGACGTGTAGCGCGTTCGGGCTATGCGCTTCGTCGTGCACTTCGTCGTCGGTCTCGTTGGAGTATTCGAAGAAGGTGCGGTGCTCCACGGTCTGCAAGCGCAGGAAGGCCAGATACATGATCGCCATGATGCCGATGGAGAAGATCGAGTAAATCTGCCATTTCGCTTCCGGCACGAAGTCCGGGATAAACATGCCGACGCCGATCGCGACCAGCAGCATCGCGATGAAGGAGTTGGCCGAATCCACGTTGTATTTGGTGCTGCCGTGCTTCAGTCCGCCGACGATGGCGGCGAGGCCCAGGATGCCGTTGATGTCGAACATCACCGCGGCGAAAACCGTGTCGCGCGCCAGCGTCGGGTTGGGCTCGCCCATCAGCAGCACTACCAGGATCACAACCTCCACCGAGACTGCGGCGAGCGTGAGGATCAGCGTGCCGTAGGGTTCGCCGAAGCGCATCGCCAGCACTTCGGCGTGATGCGCGATGCGGAATGCGACGCCGATGATGGCCGCGAGTATCACCAGCAGCAGTCCCCACAGCATCCCGCCGCCGTGTTCGACGGCACTATGTTCCAGTGTGAAACCCAGTCCGAGGATGATCAGGGCGATGGCGATGGGGAGTTCGGATTTCAGGTATTTCATGGATGGCAAGTGTTGAAAAGATGTCGCGCACACTAGCCGCTAGGTGAGGTAACGTCAATACGAAATCGGTGGAATCTGTTGACCGGTCTGGCTTACCCGCCATATCATGGACTGAGTGGAGCTTTATTAATCGGTTCAGATATTTACAAGGAGGCATCATGGTAGAGCAAAAAGCAAAAGCTGCTGTAGTCAAGAAAACCGCCGCGACGGCGACGAAGACCTTGGTTGCAGCCGCTCCGGCCGTAAAAAAGGCTGCTGCACCCGCCGCGAAGAAAGCTGCAGCTCCTGTAGTCAAGAAGGCTGCGGCATCGGCGGTGAAGAAAGCGGCTACGCCTGTTGCAGAGAAGAAAACGACGGCCAGAAAAGCAGCGGCTCCGAAGGCCAAAAAGGCGGCAACTCCGTCGCCGGAAGAGCGTTACCGCATGGTCGAGACCGCGGCCTATTTCATCGCCGAGCGCCACGGATTTCAGGGCAACTCGACCGAACACTGGGTAGAGGCCGAGCGCCAGATCGCGGCCATGCTGGGAGAGTAGGTCTGACGGTTAAATCCGCATGGTTGGCCACATGCGGATGGGCGGGAAGGTTAGATGTTGACGCCGATGGACTTGTAGGTGTTGTTGGTCACTCGATTACGCCCGTTTGTCCGATCTGGGCCTCGAATTCTGTCAGCGGCACCGCCTTGCTGAACAGGTAGCCCTGGAAGGCCTGACAGCCGTTCTCCCGCAAAATCTCCAGTTGTTCCTCGGTCTCCACGCCTTCGGCAATCACTTCCAGATTGAAGTTCAGCGACATGTCGATGATGGTCTTGACGATGATCGCATCGCTCTTGTCCACGACGATGTCGCGCACGAACGACTGGTCGATCTTGATCTGGTTCAGCGGCAGTTGCTTCAGGTAGCTGAGCGACGAGTAACCGGTGCCGAAATCGTCCATGGAGAATTGCACGCCGAATTGCTTCAGCGCGAGCATCTTCTGCACGGTCTCTTCCACGTCGGTCAGCACGATGCTCTCGGTCAGTTCCAGTTTCAGCCGCGTCGGATCGATGCCGTATGTCTTCAGCAACTCTCCGATTTGTGCGACGAAATTCGGCTGGCGGAATTGTCGCGCGCTCACGTTCACCGCGAGTTGCAGGTGACGGGTCGCCGGGGAGTCCTGCCATTTTTGCAGTTGGCGGCAGGCCGTTTCCAGCACCCAAAGTCCGATCGGCAGGATCAGGCCGCTCTCCTCGGCCAGCGGGATGAATTGCGCCGGAGAGACGAAGCCGCGCTCTTCGTTGATCCAGCGCAACAGCGCCTCAGCGCCGACGATGCGCTGTTCGCGATTGACCTGCATCTGGTAATAAAGCTGCAACTCTTCCTTGGCAATCGCCTGGCGCAGCGCGGTCTCCATCATCGCGCGCGATTCGACGGCTTTTTGCATGTCGGTTTCGAAGAAACGCACCGCATTGCGTCCGGCGGATTTGGCCTGGTACATCGCGGTATCCGCCCGCTTCAGCAATTCGTCCACCGTCGTGCTGCGCCCGTGGAACAGGCCGACGCCGATGCTCACGCTGCTGTGATGTTCGTGCGCGCCCAGACGGTATGTCTCGCTGAGTGCGGCGACGATCTTTTCCGCGATGTCTTCCGCCTGGTTGGCGGCCAGCAGTTCGCTGCTGCCCAGTCCCTGCAGGATCACCACGAATTCGTCTCCGCCGAGGCGAGCTACCGTGTCGCTTTCGCGCACGCTGGTCTTGAGTCGTCGCGCGACCTCGATCAGCAGCATGTCGCCGACATCGTGCCCCTGCGTGTCGTTCAGGATCTTGAAGTTGTCCATGTCCATGAACAGCAGCGCGCCGAATGAGCCGCTGCGTTCGCTGGCGATCAGCGACTGGATCAGCCGGTCCAGCAGCAGGCGGCGGTTGGGCAGTTCGGTCAGCGTATCGTAGAAGGCAAGCCGCTGGATCTCCTCCTCGGCGCGCTTGCGTTCGCTGATGTCCATGAAGATCGCCACATAGTTGGTGACTTCCTGTTTTTCGTTGCGCACCGCAGAGATGGTCAGCCACTTCGGGTAAATGCTGCCGTCCTTGCGCTTGTCCCACATCTCGCCGGACCAGATGCCATCCTTGAGCAGCGTAGCCCACATTTCCAGGTAGAACTGCTGGTCGTGGCGGCCCGACTGCAGGATCTTCGGATTCTGGCCGATGGCTTCCGCGGCGCTGTAACCGGTCAGCTGTTCGAAAGCACGATTGACATTGATGATGTTGGCCTGCATATCGGTGACCACGATGGCCTCGTGGGTCTCGAAGGCGATCGAGGCGATACGCAGCTTTTCTTCGGTCTGTTTCTGGGCGGTGATATCGGTGCTGATCGCGATGTAAGAGGCTGAACTCGGCAGCGGCACGAAGGTGTTCTTCGCCCAGTACAGGCTGCCGTCCTTGGCGCGATGGCAGGTCTCGCCGTGCCACACGATGCCGTTTCTGATGGCGTCCCCCATCTCGCGATAGAACGCGGCGTCGTGCATGCCGGACTTGACGATACGGTGGTTCTGTCCGATCAATTCCCTGCGCTCGTATTGGCTGATCGCGCAGAACTTGTCGTTGACGTAGGTGATCGTACCGTCCAGGCCGGCGATCGCGACGATCGCATGCTGATCGAGCGCGAATTTCTGCTGGTTCAGCTCGCCGAGCAGGTGCTGCAGGTCGATGTTGCTGTCTTCCTGGGCGAGCTGGGAGCGGCTCAGGCGGAAGCTGATCGCGAAGGCTAATGCAAGGAACAGGAAGACCAGCAATGTAGTCTGCTTGCGTAGAGTTTGATTCTGCATGCTCAGTGCCGCAGCATCGATGTACTTCACCATTTTCATCCGGCCGGCGTTTTCCGCAGCGGGCACCGGATTGTTGGCAATGACGCGATTGGGATAAACGGTGTCGAACATCCACAGGCCGCCATCGGCATCGAAGAAATGTCCGGACGGGGCCTGGGCGATCTTCTGCCAGACTTCCGGCTGCTGCGCTGCCATGCTGGCGCGGTGCGGCAGCATGAAGCCGAATTCCTGCGCCGGATCGTTGCTCCTGAGCCAGTAGCCTTGCTCGTTGAGCAGCATCCAGGAGGT
Source organism: Gallionellales bacterium GWA2_60_142 (assembly GCA_001801085.1). Taxonomy (GTDB): domain Bacteria; phylum Pseudomonadota; class Gammaproteobacteria; order Burkholderiales; family Gallionellaceae; genus Gallionella. The sequence goes on from MGWR01000050.1 coordinate 60,225, forward strand.
GCCGGCGGTCGCGGAGACCTGGTCGATGTGCTCGAACAGGTCGCGCGCCGAATAGGAAATCACGGCGATGCCCCGTGCGCGGCCGGATTGATCGAACAACGTCGTCGCAGCACGGAGGGTCGGGCGCTGGTGACGCTCGACGGCGCCTTGTTCGATCTCGAGATCGAGCGGCGAAAGATAGGTCTCGCCCTGCTCGAGCTTCATCGCCTGCTCGAAGTAATAGCGGAGGGCCTTGTTCTCGGTTTCGCCGGATGTGGCGATGGAAACCCGGTCGTGCGATTCGACGCGAACCTGTTCCTGTCCGCGTTCGTCGATCCAGCGCACCTTGTGGTAGATGCCCTTGGCCGCGATGAATGCGGCCAAGTCTTGTTCGAGTCTGTCGATTCTGGCGCGGCCTGGACGCTCGACGGCCTCGGTGAGCAGCGTCGAATGAGCCAGATACTGCGTGTCGTGCTTCAGCGTCAGCAAGGTGCGGTTGACCGACTCCACGCCGGCATGCACATGGTCTTTCTCATGGGCGATCAGCGCTTTGAGGTCGTCGGCAGACTCGAACGCATAGAATACGCTGCCCAGTGCTGCGATGATCAGCGTAGCGGGCAGGAAGTTGCGTATCAGGCGTTTGATGAATCTGGATTGCACATTGTGCCTTATGCGGTTGAACGGTATTGCGATGTTGCGATGTTGCGATGTTGCGATGTTGCGATGTTGCGATGTTGCGGGGCGCATTTTACCCGTTATTGCTGCCGGGCGAGACAATCCAGGTAGATCGCCGCATCCGGCTGAGTGCGGTTGTGCTGCGCCTGCCAGATCATCTCGGTCAGGCATTCCATCATCGCGTGCTGGGCATCGTGTTCCGATTCGAACCTGTGTGTCAGGCGGACGAAATGGGCGCGTATGCCCGGCGGCTGGTCGATGGATATCTGTTCCTCTATGGTCAGATGCATCATCAGGTGCAGGAAGGGGTTGGTCTCGCCATGCTGTGGCCGGTAGTCGCGGTCGAGATGAGATTCGCGATCCTCGAATACGGCATGGTGTTCCGGATGCTTGGCGATCAACTGTGCGGCGAGATCCTCCAGCGGCGTCAACAGTTCGCCGGCGCGGCGTTTGCGCCAGGATTCGATCAGGAAGTCGCGCGCTTCGTCGCGTGTCGGGTTGAACAGCATTTCTTGTAATATTTTCGGGTGGGCGAGGGAATGCGAATGATACAGCTTCCCTGCCACAGCAAGCGAGCCCGCTGCGATTTTCCCGCTGTAATTTCCATATCCCGCGAAGGCGTGAATTCGAAACGCTTCTCCGTTGTAACAAATCGAACACGCGGCTAGTATTTCGCGCATGCTGCACCAACAACAGGGCCCATTATTCAGGATTCAAAACAGATGAACGAATCTTTGCACGAGAGCGCCCATTTCATGAAAATGGGCGCCGATTTCATGCTCGGCATGGTGGGGTACTGGACCCGGGATCTGCGTTCGACTTTCGCCAACCGGGAGTATCTGAACTGGTTCGGCAAGAGCCCGGAGGAAATGCGCGGGGTCCCTGTCCAGGATTTGCTGGGCGGCGAATTGTTCCGCAAACACGAGCCCTATATCCGTGCCGCCCTCGCGGGCCAGCCCCAGAAGTTCGACTACCCCCTGGCGTGGGCGACTATATATTCGAGCCGCTGTTGCGAGGCCTTGATGAAACCGTTTGCCCTGAGTTGTTTCAGGTCAGGTTCATTTTGATTATCAACACAGTTCGTCTTAAACCACCGGCTTTAACCGGTGACTTTGACTTTCCGGAATTGACTCATGCGCGTCTAGCCGGAGCGATTGGCGACTTTAGTCGTCGCGACGACTGCGCTAACCCACCAGCTTTAGCTGGTGGTAGTTAAGTTGCGAAATCAACTACCGCTGACGCGAAACCAGCCGGCAATGCTGCGTCGAGTGGCGTGAGAGACGAGTACTTCATGAGGAAAAGATTCACTCAGGAAAATGATCATCGTGCCGAAGGTCGGGTTCACCGTTGCGATCACCGACTTTCCTGTCGGCTCGAACACCACCAGCTCGCCCCCGTCGCAGGTATGCCAGTCTTCGTTCAAGTACAGCACCGTGGTCAGTATCCGGTTCTTCTTGCCTTGCAGCACATCGGAATGTTTTGCATAACCATCGCCTTTGCCGTAGATGGCGTAATGGCATTCATAATCGAACAAGCCCAGATAAAGCGCCGCATTCAGCCCCAGACGCAGTTCTTCCATGCAGGCCAGATAGGCCTGATCGGTGTCGTTGCCTGCATCCAGCCAGTCGATCACGTCGCCGCGTATAGTCCCGATCTGCTGCTTCGCCGCGCCTCTACCCACCTGGGCCGCATGAAAACGCGCGGGATCGTTATCGTGGCAGCGCGTGAATAAATCTGCCAATAGTTTATCGACCAGCGGTTTAGCCAGAACGATGTAGCCGGTATGCTCAAGCTGTTTGGAAATCTCGGCGATGTCCATAAGTGCGCGGAGTCTAGCAGTTATGGCTCCATGGGCTGGAACTGATTGTGAATTCGCTAAAGTTGTATCGCTAATAGATACAACAAAAGGCTCATCGCACTCGCAATATAGAAGGCTGTATCTCAATAGACTGGGGTTTCGTAGGTTGGGTTAGCGCAGCATAACCTGATGTATACCCGGCGAATCCATCCGTGCTGTAGTGTTGATTAGAAGCCGTGGCCCTGATTATTGTTCGTTAGCGGACAGAGTGATTGTTGGTCATTCATTACCCTTCAAGCCATGGTCAACAGCATGGTCGAAAAGGTTATGGAGATGAATGACAAGGCAGATACCCGGGCAAAAGATTTTCCCATCGTGTGTGTCGGCGGATCGGCGGGCGACCTCGATGCCTATATTCGCTTGTTGCAAAATCTTCCGGCCGATATGGGGGTGGCGATCGTCATCGTGAATCACATTACCGAAATGCCTACCCACCTGCGACGGAGAGTTCATGCTCAAGCTCATATCCAAGCCAGCGCGGCTGGCCCGATGTCATCTCCGTCTTCCTGCGCTCACTCACCCGCTACTGGGACGGCAAGCTGGTTGCCGTGATCGTCTCTGGTTACGATGGCGACGGGGCCGCGGCAATGTGCGGCATCAAACAAGTCGGCGGCATCACCGTCGCGCAGAAACTCAGTACCGCAAAGCAACCGGATATGCCTGCAAGCGCAATCGAAAGCGGCTGCATCGACTTTATTTTGTCGCCGGAAGATATTGCAAAAGAGATCATACGAATTGCGCGGGTTGAAGCCTGAGTAATCAGCTCTTGTGGGCAAGTCGGTAGTCTGTAGATCGCCTATTGACGGGCGCTTCCATGAAGCTTGGTTGTGGAACTAATGCGAACCCGCCCCTTTTAGCCGAGGGTCCGGCTGAAGGAAATGCGAAGCTGGCCCCTTTAGCTCTCAGACCCTAAAAGCGCAAATCCAGCGCCTTGCACAGGAACTCCATGTAGGGCGCAGCCTGCCGGAAACGTTCCACCACCAGCGTGCGCAGCTTCTTCGATGTCACTTCGGCTGTACTCAACGCGGCCATGCCGATGAAGTCCTTGCGCTTCAGGTCTTCCACCAGCGGATTATCCTTGGCGAAGCCGCGCGGCGCGTTGACGAGCGAGTCGCCTTCGAGCGTGAAATGTTCGCGGAAATCCTTGTCGTCGCGCGCCGCGACCCACGCATCGGGATGTTCGACGATGGCGCTGCGTATTTTGAACAGCGCATCCGCCTCGGGACGCCACAGGCCGATGCCGAGAAAACACCCGCCTGGTTCGATATGCAGGTAATAGCCAGGCGCATGCACGTCCTTGCCCACCTCGTGCCGAAACTGGATGCCGATGTTCACCTTGTACGGCGTCTTGTCGCGGGAGAAGCGCGTGTCGCGCTGCACGCGCATCAGCGAACCGCCCACCTTCTTAGGCTGCGCCAGAAAGTGCCGCGAGATCGCCGGCATCTCGTCCGACATGTCGGCGATGAAATCCAGCGCGGGCGTGCGCACGAAATCCTCGTATTCCTGCTTGTGCTCCTCAAACCACTCGCGGGAGTTGTTATCTGCGAGCGCTTCGAGGAAGGCGAAGGTCTGTCTGGTGAAGTAGCGGTCGGTCATGGCATCCACCCCCGAGGGAAAGGTGTGGCGGATTCTAAATCAATTCGAATCCTGCGCATCGGGTCTCTATCGGGCACAATAAGCCATACGGAATGAGGCAGAGGCTAAGGGGAGCAGGCAATGAAATATCGGCACTACAAGGGAGGCATTTACGAGATCGTCTGCGAGGCGAAGCTGGAGGCCGATCCGGACGTCATCATGATGGTCTACAAGTCGGAGGAGGGACTGGTCTGGACGCGCCCCAAATCCGCCTTCTTCGAACAGGTACAGCACGAAGGGCGGAGCGTGCCGCGCTTCGCGCTTCTAGGCTGAACCGCGTCCCGCGGATCGACGACCCACAATCATGGCGGACTTCGCGAGTTTGATCGTCCTGGCGGTATTGGGTGCGCTGGTCTGGTTCTGGCTGCACAGCATCCGCATCCTCGAGATCGCCCGCGAAGCCGGCAGGCAGGCCTGCAGCAGGGAGGGCGTGCAATTTCTGGACGACACCGTCGCCGGTACCGGCCTCGCATTCGCCCGCGACTCGTCCGGACGCCGGATATTGCGCCGCAGCTATCGTTTCGAATTCAGCGAGACGGGCGAAAGCCGGCGGGAAGGAGAAGTGATCATGCTCGGCGATCGGGTCGAATCGGTCGCCATGGAACCTTACCGGATGCTGGAGTGAGGGGGCAAAAGGAAATGCTGCCCCCTCGCGCTTCGGTGAATGAGGGACAGGTTCAGCGCCCTCCGCCTTGGCGCATCCCGCCGCCACCCATGCCGCTGCCAGGGCCGCCACCGGGGCCCATCCCGCCGCCGGCCGGGGGCATGTCCGGGAGCGTCATGCCGCGCTCCATTGCGCGCTGCTTCATCTGTTCGTGATGCTCGTTCCTGATCCGCTCACGCTCCTCGGCCGTCTTGGTCGCCCGCAACTTTGCGCGATATTCGTTGCGCTCTTCCTGCGTCATCAACTGACTGCCGTAAATGCGCTCCTGATCCTGTGCCTGCGTCTGATCCTGCGCCCGGTCGCGGACTTGGTCGGCTGCCAACAACGGCCCGGACGAGACTGCCAGGGCGCCAGCCAATACAGATACTGCAATCGATGGTTTCAACATGATGCACTCCTTTTCGTGTGGTCAATCGGTAATCCCCCCATTCTTAGCAGCGGTCAGAAGTAGAGTTGGTTAAAAGAGCTAACTTCTGTTTCGGGGTGATGCCGCCGAGCGCCATGTTGGG
>MGWR01000051.1 GCA_001801085.1 Gallionellales bacterium GWA2_60_142
CCAGGATGGCTCTTGCGCGCGCGCTGCCGGTGTGGTGCCAGTGGTTCTTGATGAACTCGCGCAGCACATGCTCGTCCGCCTTGTTCAGGTGGTTGAAATGCACGCGGCCATGACCCTCCGGCTCCACTTCGCCCGGTTCCAGCGTGGCGACTTCTGCCGGCACAGGTTCGAGCGCAACCATCGACAGATTGCAGCGTTGCTTGAAAGCGCCGTCTTCATCCAACACGAAGGCCACGCCGCCGGACATGCCTGCGGCGAAGTTGCGCCCGGTCTGACCCAGCACGATGACCATGCCGCCGGTCATGTATTCGCAACCGTGGTCGCCCAAGCCTTCCACCACCGCGACCGCACCGGAGTTGCGCACCGCGAAGCGTTCGCCCGCGACACCGCTGAAGTAGCATTCGCCGGAGGTCGCACCGTACAGCACGGTGTTGCCCGCGATGATGTTCTCGGATGCGACCAGCTTGCTGTCGCCCGGCGGCATGATGGCGATGCGTCCGCCGCACAGGCCCTTGCCGACGTAGTCGTTGCCTTCGCCGCGCAATTCGAACGAGATGCCGTGCGTCAGGAATGCGCCGAAGCTCTGGCCGGCTGTGCCGGTGAACTTCACCTGAATGGTGTCGTTCGGCAGGCCCGCGTGGCCGTAACGCTTGGCGACTTCATGCGACAGCATGGTGCCTGCGGTGCGGTTCACGTTGGTGATGCGGCTTTCGATGACCACCGGATTCTTGTCGTTCAGCGCGCCCTGCGCCTGAGCGATCAGGGTATTGTCCAGCGCCTTGACCAGTTCGTGATCCTGCAACTCGGCATGACGGCGCGCCACGCTGGACGGCATGTCCGGCTGATGGAACACCTTGGAGAAGTCCAGGCCCTGCGACTTCCAGTGAGCGATGCCTTGCTTCACGTCGAGCAGGTCGGAACGGCCGACCAGATCGTCAAACTTGCGGATGCCCATCTGCGCCATCAGTTCGCGCACTTCTTCGGCGACGAAGAAGAAGTAGTTCACGACATGCTCAGGCTGGCCGGTGAATTTGCGGCGCAGCTCGGGGTCTTGCGTCGCGACGCCGACCGGGCAGGTATTCAGGTGGCACTTGCGCATCATGATGCAGCCTTCGACCACCAGCGGTGCAGTGGCGAAACCGAATTCGTCCGCGCCCAGCAGCGCGCCGATCAGCACGTCGCGGCCGGTCTTCAACTGGCCGTCCACCTGCAACGCGATACGACCGCGCAACTGGTTCAGCACCAGCGTCTGCTGCGCTTCGGCCAAGCCGAGTTCCCACGGCGTACCCGCATGCTTGATTGAGGACAACGGCGATGCGCCGGTGCCGCCGTCGAAACCAGACACCACGATGTGGTCGGCCTTCGCCTTGGACACGCCGGCGGCAACCGTGCCGACGCCGATTTCCGACACCAGCTTGACCGAGATCGACGCGGAAGGATTCGCGTTCTTCAGGTCGTGGATCAACTGCGCCAAGTCTTCGATGGAGTAGATGTCGTGGTGCGGCGGAGGCGAAATCAGGCCGACGCCCGGCACCGAGAAGCGCAGCTTGGCGATGTACTCGGACACCTTGCCGCCCGGCAACTGGCCGCCTTCGCCGGGCTTCGCGCCCTGCGCCATCTTGATCTGGATCTGGTCGGCGTTGGCCAGATATTCGGCGGTCACGCCGAAACGGCCGGAGGCGACCTGCTTGATTGCGGAACGCAACGAGTCGCCTTCCTGCATCACGAAGTCGCGCTCGATGCGCTTCTTGCCGATGATGTCGGACAGCTTTTCACCCGCTTTCAGTTTGCGGAAACGCGTCGCGTCTTCGCCGCCTTCGCCGGTGTTGGACTTGCCGCCGAGGCGGTTCATCGCGATAGCCAACGTGGTGTGCGCTTCGGTCGAGATCGAGCCCAGCGACATCGCGCCGGTGACGAAACGCTTGACGATAGCCTTCGCCGGCTCGACTTCGTCCAGCGGCACTGCTTTGCCCACGGACTTGATGTCGAACAGCCCGCGCAGGGTTTTCAGCTTGTGGCTTTGCTCGTTGATGAGCTTCGCGTATTCCTTGTAGGTCGCGAAGTTGTTGCTGCGCGTCGCATGCTGCAACTTGGCGATGGAATCCGGCGTCCACATATGCTCTTCGCCGCGCGCGCGCCAGGCATATTCGCCGCCCGCATCCAGCGCGTTGGCCAGCACCGGGTCGTTGCCGAATGCGGCGCTATGCGTGCGCACCGCTTCTTCGGCCACTTCCTTCAGGCCGATGCCTTCGATCTGGGTCGCCGTGCCGGTGAAGTATTGCGCAACGAACGATGCGTTCAGGCCGATGGCCTCGAAAATCTGCGCGCCGCAATAGGACTGGTAAGTGGAGATGCCCATTTTGGACATCACCTTCATCAGGCCCTTGTCGATCGCCTTGATGAAGCGCTTCTTGGCTTCCTTGACATCGACATTGGCCGGCAGCTTCAGATTCGCGATGGTCTCGTACACCAGCCACGGGCAAACGGCTTCCGCGCCGTAACCGGCGAGCAGCGCGAAGTGATGCACCTCGCGCGCAGAACCGGTATCCACGACCAGACCGGTGCTGGTGCGCAAGCCTTCGGTGACCAGATGGTGGTGAACCTTGGCGCAAGCGACCAGCGCCGGGATCGCGACGCGCTTGGCCGACACCGCGCGATCCGACAAGATCAGCACGTTATAGCCGTCGGCCACCGCCTTGTCGGCCGCGGCGCACAGCGCCTGAACCGCAGCGGCGCAGCCTTCCGCACCGTCCTTGGCCGGATAGGTGATGTCCAAAACCTGCGACTTGTACTGGTTTTTCGTCAGCGTGGCGATGTTCTTCAACTTGGCAATGTCGTCGTTCGACAGCACCGGCTGATGCACTTCCAGACGCAGTGGCGGGTTGGTCTCGTCGATGCCGAGCAGATTGGGCTTCGGACCGATGAAGGAGGTCAACGACATCACGATCTCTTCGCGGATCGGGTCGATCGGCGGGTTGGTCACTTGCGCGAACAACTGCTGGAAGTAGTCGTAGAACGAACGGTTCTTGTTCGACAGCACCGGCAATGCGGCATCGGCGCCCATCGATCCGGTCGGCTCTTCGCCTGCATTCACCATCGGAGTCAGGATGAACTTCAAGTCTTCCTGCGAGTAGCCGAAGGCCTGCTGGGTATCCAGCAGCGATGCGTTGAACTTGCTCTCCGTCTTGGATTCGGGCAGATCGCCAAGGAAGTAACGCGACTGCTCGATCCACTGGCGATACGGCTTGGCGATGGAGAGCTGTTGCTTCAATTCGACATCGTCGACGATGCGACCAGCCTGCATGTCGATCAGGAACATCTTGCCCGGCTGCAAACGCCACTTCTTGACGATCTTGTGCTGCGGAATATCCAGCACACCCATCTCGGACGCCATCAGCACCATGTCGTCGTCGGTGATCAGGTAACGCGCCGGGCGCAGGCCGTTGCGGTCCAGCGTTGCGCCTATCATGCGGCCGTCGGTGAAGGCCACAGCGGCAGGGCCGTCCCACGGCTCCATCAGCGCGGCATGGTATTCGTAGAACGCGCGGCGCTCTTCGTCCATCAGCGGGTTGCCCGCCCAGGCTTCGGGGATCAGCAGCATCATCGCGTGCGGCAGCGAATAGCCGCCGGCCACCAGCAGTTCCAGCGCGTTATCGAAACAGGCGGAGTCGGATTGTCCTTCGGTGATCAGCGGCCACAGCTTTTCGAGGTCTTCGCCCAGCAGCTGGGACGACATCGCCGCATGGCGCGCGGCCATCCAGTTCACGTTGCCGCGCACGGTGTTGATCTCGCCGTTGTGCGCGATCATGCGGAACGGGTGCGCCAAGTCCCAGGTCGGGAAGGTGTTGGTGGAGAAGCGCTGGTGCACCAGCGCCAGCGCGCTGGCGACGCGCTCATCCTGCAGATCGAGGTAATACTTGCCGACCTGGTCGGAGAGCAGCATGCCCTTGTAGACGATGGTGCGCGAAGACAGCGACGGAATATAGAAGCCCTTGCCCTGATTTTTTTTCAGGCCGCGCACCGCATGCTCGGCGGTCTTGCGGATCACGAACAGCTTGCGCTCGAACGCATCCTGATCGGCGCAGTTCGCGCCGCGCGCGATGAACACTTGGCGCACCAGCGGCTCGACCTTCTTGACGCTCTCACCCAGGCCGGAGCTATCCACCGGCACATCGCGCCAGCCCAGCAGAGTCTGGCCTTCGGCGGCGATCTTATCGGCGATGGCCTGCTCGCAGGCCGCACGCGCCGCCGCATCGCGCGGCAGGAACAGCATGCCGACGCCATAGTCGCCCGCTGCCGGCAACTGGATGTTGCCCCAACCCATTTCTTCGCGCAGGAAGCGGTCTGGAATCTGGATCAAGATACCCGCGCCATCGCCCGCGAGCGGGTCGGCGCCGACAGCGCCGCGATGCGTCAGATTCTCCAGAATCTGCAAGCCCTGGCGCACCATGTCATGGCTCTGTTTTCCCTTGATGTGGGCGACAAAACCCACCCCGCAGGCATCGCGCTCCTGGCGCGGATCGTACAACCCCTGCTGCAACGGCAAATTACTCACGGCATTCCTCGGTCAATTCAGTAAATCCAAAAAATGGCGGCACACGCCGCCACGTCAAATACAAAAGCGAAAGGGCGGGAATCTTACCTTGTTCGGGGGCTACGGGCAACCGCGCCGGACTGGCGCGGCCTGAAGACGATGGGGGAGCCTTGAAAACGTGCGTGGAGAAGGCTAGGCCTGGACTTCTTCGACCGCGAAGATACGCCGGTGCTCGCGAATCGCGTAGCGATCCGTCATGCCGGCGATGTAGTCAGCCACGGAACGGGCGCGCTCGGCCTCAGCCTGACGCTGAAATGCGGGCGGCAACAGACGGTTGTCCGCCATGAATACGCCGAACAAATCGTCGATGATGCGTTGCGCCTTCGCGCTCATGCGCATCACACGATAGTGGCGATACAGGTTGGTATGCAGGAACCGTTTGAGCACGCGCTGCTCTTCGTTGAGCCCGTCGCTGAACGCGATCAGCACCGGCGCGCGATGTACGTCCTCCAGCTTCGCCAATTTCTGCGCCGCGATATTCTGTTCACTCTGCCGGATCAGGTCGGACACCAGCGTGTTGATCATACGCCGCACCGTCTCGTGCACGACACGGCGCTCGGGCAATGCCGGATAGGCTACGCGCACTTCGTCCAGATGACGCGCGACCAGCGGCACTTCGGCCAGTTGCTCCAGCGTAATCAGGCCGGAGCGCAAGCCGTCATCCACATCGTGATTGTTGTAGGCGATCTCGTCGGCAAGATTGGCGATCTGCGCTTCCAGCGACGGACGGCGATCATTCAGAAAGCGGGCTCCCAACTCGCCGAGCTTCGCAGCGTTGTCGCGGGAGCAATGTTTGAGGATGCCTTCGCGCGTCTCGAAGGTCAGGTTCAATCCATCGAACTCGGCGTAACGCTCTTCCAGCAACTCGACCACGCGCAACGATTGCAAGTTGTGTTCGAACCCGCCCCAAGCCTGCATGCAATTGTTGAGCGCATCCTGCCCGGCATGACCGAACGGCGTATGTCCGAGATCGTGCGCCAGCGAGACCGCCTCGGCGAGGTCCTCGTTCAGACGCAGGCGACGCGCTATGGAGCGCGCGATTTGGGCGACTTCGATGCTGTGGGTCAGGCGGGTGCGAAACAGGTCGCCTTCGTGATTCACGAACACCTGGGTCTTGTATTCGAGGCGGCGGAACGCGCCGGAATGAATGATGCGGTCGCGGTCGCGCTGGAACTCGCCGCGCCCTGGCGGTGTCGGCTCCACAATGTTGCGTCCGCGCGAATTGGCTTCGCTGACGGCATAAGGCGCGAGCTCAACCATGCACGCACGCATCCAGGGTTTGCCGCAACAATTCCGCAGGCGCATCGCCGTACACCACAGCGCGCCCGACTTCCTTCAGCAGCACAAATCGTATCTTGCCGCCCTCGACCTTTTTATCGAGACCCATCCATTCAAGATACTTGTCCGCGCCGATATCCGGTGCGACCACCGGCAATCCGGCGCGCTCGAACACCTGGCGAATGCGCGCAACATCCTGCGCAGAAATCCAGCCGAGTCGCTGCGACAGGTCGGCCGCCATGATCGTGCCTGCCGCGACGCCTTCGCCGTGCAGCCAGTTGCCGTAGCCCATGCCGGATTCGATCGCATGGCCGAAGGTATGGCCCAGATTCAGCAACGCGCGCTCGCCGCTCTCGCGCTCGTCCGCCGCAACGACCTCGGCCTTGTTCTGGCAGCTACGCGCAATCGCGTATTGCAGCGCGACAGTGTCGCGCGCCAGCAGCTTGTCCATGTTCTGCTCCAGCCACGCCAGGAATGACAGGTCGCGGATCAGGCCGTATTTGATGACCTCGGCGAGGCCCGCCGACAGCTCTTTGTCCGGCAAGGTATTCAACGTGTCGGTGTCGGCCAGCACCAGCTGCGGCTGGTAGAACGCGCCTATCATGTTCTTGCCGAGAGGGTGATTGATGCCAGTCTTGCCGCCGACCGAGGAATCCACCTGCGCCAACAGCGTGGTCGGTATCTGGATGAACGGTACGCCGCGCAGATAGGTCGCGGCGGCATAACCAGTCATGTCGCCGACGACTCCGCCGCCCAGTGCGATCAGCGGGGTGCTGCGCTCGCAGCGATGAGTCAACAACGCATCGTAAATCTGGTTCAGCGTTTCACCGGTCTTGTATTTCTCGCCGTCCGGCAGGACTACCGGCACGCTGCTGACGCCGATACTCGCGAGCGTCTGTTGGAGCTTCTCCAGATACAGTGGCGCGACCGTGGTGTTGGTCACGATTGCGGCGCGCTTGCGCGGCAGGTGTTCCTTCAACAGTTCGGGCCGCCCTAGCAACCCGCTGCCGATATGTATCGCATAACTGCGCTCGCCCAAGCCTACGGTCAATGTCTGCATAATCTTCAGGTCAATTTTGTTATGGCTTTGTAGGGGCACGGCGCGCCGTGCCCCTACCTTCCGTTATTCTTTCTGAATGCCTCGATTTCATCCACCAAATGGAGCATCAAGGCCTGCGCACTTTGCTTGCTGCTCTGCACGACGATGTCCGCCGCCTGCTGATACAACGGATCGCGCTGTTCGAACAGTTCTGCCAGTTTGGCGCGCGGATCGGCCGTCTGCAACAGCGGCCGATTGCGATCATGCCGCGTTCGCTGCCAAAGATCGTGCACATTTGCTTTCAGATAAACGACGATACCGTTCTGTCGCAGCATGTCGCGATTCTGTTCGGCGAGAATCGCACCACCCCCGGTCGCCAACACCATATCGTCGCGCCCCATCAGTTCGCGTATCGCCGCAGTCTCCCGCAACCGAAAGCCGACCTCGCCTTCGACATCGAAGATATGCGGTATCGTCACGCCGGTGCGCTGCTGTATCTCTTCGTCGCTATCCACGAAGGTTTTGCCCAGGTGTTTCGCCAAAGTTCGCCCTATCGTGGTCTTGCCCGAACCCATCATACCCACCAGGATCAGGTTGCCCGACTGAAATTTTCGACCACCTTGCAGGCCGCTGTTTGCTTGATCGCTATGCATGGCGCGCATTGTAAACGATAAAACAAAAAGCCCGGACTACGCCGGGCTTTCTTCGAACCTGCACTGGCGATCAGCGCAAATTCATCGCATCGTTCATGATCTTCGGCGTAATGAAAATCAGCAACTCGCTTCTGGTATCGCTCTTGACGTTGTTCTTGAACATCCAGCCGACCACCGGCACATCGCCCAGTAGCGGCACCTTCTGGGTCGTGTCCCCGATATCTTGTGTGAAGACACCTCCGATCACCACCGTGCCACCATTCTCGACCATCACCTGAGTGCTGACCTGCTTGGTATTGATGCTGGGCACCCCGCCATAGATTGCACCGACTGTGTCCTGATTCACATCCAGTTTCATGTCGATGTTATTGTCCGGCGATATCTGCGGCGTCACCGTGAGGCTCAATGTCGCATCCTTGAAGGCGACCGCTGTCGCGCCGCTGCTCGACGCCTGCTGGTAAGGAATCTGGGTGCCGGCGGATATCTTAGCCTGGGTCTTGTCCGCCGTCACGACGCGCGGACTGGCGATGTTCTTGGTCTTGCCGTCCAGCTCGGAAGCGGTCAGTTCGAGCGACAACACTTTGGTCGCAGCCGGATTGAACAGCGAAAGCGTCAATCCTCCCGTGCCAGAGGCCGCTCCCGGCAAATTGACGTTGCCGCCGATCACACCGCGAGTCGCAGTTGCACCGTTCGCCCCAACCGCAAAACCGGCTCCCGCCCCCACTGCCGGACCGGCAAAGCCGAGTTTACCGCCCAACGTACGATTGAAATCGTCGGTCGCGGAAACAAAACGCGCCTCAATCATCACTTGGCGAACCGGCACGTCGATCTGCTTGATCAGTTTGCGCACCTCATCCAGACGCGAGGGCGTGTCCTGCACGAACAGCGTGTTGGTACGAGGATCGACTACAGTGCTGCCGCGCTTCGAAAGAATTCGCTGCTTGTCACCGGCAAGCAGTTTGATGACAGCGTCGCCTTTCTGGTAGCTCAACTGAAAACTTTCCGTACGCAACTCCTCGAGATCGGATATCTCCTGGCGAGAAGTCAGGTCGATTTTCTCCTTGGCGGCAATTTCTTCGCGTGGCGCGATCTGAACTACATTGCCGTTCTTGCGCATATCCAGACCCCGGCTTTGCAAGATGATATCCAGCGCCTGATCCCAAGGCACATCCTTCAGACGCAGTGTCAGGTTGCCGCCAACGGTGTCGCTGATCACCAAGTTCATCGGATTGTTATTCTCGTTGTTGAAGTCCGCGATGATGTACAGCGCATCGCGCACATCGATCTTCTGGAAATTCAGCGTCAACTTCTCCCCGGCATAACCAATCTGACTACCCTTGACCAATTTGTTCGGGTCGTCCGCAACCGGCTTCACTTCGACGATGAACTTGTTGTCGGTCTGGTAGGCGGCATGTTCCCAAAGTCCCTTGGGTTCGATCACCATGCGCACGCCGTCCCCTTGAACAAAGGTATCCACACCCTGCACCGGGGTTGCGAAATCGACTACATCAAGCTTGCGCTGCAGATTGCGCGGCAAGCTGGTCTTGAGAAAATCGACGATCAGCGCGGTGCCTTGCTGGCGGATATCGATACCGACACCGGAGTCGGAAAGGTCAACCTGTATGCGCCCCTCGCCATTCTTGCCGCGGCGGAAGTCGATATCGCGTAACGAATGTTTCTGCGAGCCTTGCTTGACCTCGGCGAAGCGCGAAGCGGCACTCGGTGCCGCCGTCGCGACTTCCTTGCCTTGCAAGGTGATCAACAGGTTATTGCCGTCGATCTTGGTATCGTAGGCCAGCATCTGGTTCAGATTGATCACCAGACGGGTACGCGCCCCGGCCTGGACAATATTGGCGCTACGCAAGTCACCCTCGGTAAAATTCTGCACCGACCTCCCCAGGCCATTGGCAGTATTGGGGAAATCCAGAGCGATGCGAGGAGGGGTATTGATCGTGAAATCGCGCGGCACAGCAGCCAGTGGCTGCGCGAACTCGACCTTGACAACCGTCGCTCCATTGCCGGCGCTGCCAACCCCCAGCCCGGTGATGGTATTCTGTGTCTCGGCGTGAGCTGCCGGCACCATACCCAGCACGGCTATCAGCCCCAGAATCTGAACCATGCCCTTAAGGATGGAATTGAATGGTTTCATTGCTTCACTCCTAAACCGGCAATCGCCGGATAAAACATTGATGACTCAGATGACTCATGATGATTGAACTTTTGGCCTTCACTCATTCGATCAATTGCAGGGTGCTCACACGCTCGGACCAATCGCCGGCACTATCCTGCACGGTTTCTTGTATCAGGAGCTCCGTATCGCTGACTTCCTTAATCAGCCCGAAGTTCATGCCCACATAGTTGCCAGCCCTGACGCGATGCAGCTTTCCATCCGGGGCGCGGATCACCGCATAGCCGACCTTGTTCTGATAGATGTAGCCGACCATCCTGAGGTTTTCAAGCGGAAACTCTTCCAGCGCCTCTTTTGGACGATCCATGTCCGGCTGGTTCAAGCCGGGACGTCCGGCAGAGCGATCCGGCTTGCGAGGCTTGAACGGATCCGGCAGGTTTGCCTCGTTGCCATATACGAACGGCTCATAAGGCTTCACTTCGGGAGGAGGCGGGATCTTGCCGCGCATGTCTGCACCGGAATTCTTCACAAAATCGCGCAGATCCTGGAACTCCTCGCCCCCGCACCCGGCCAGCAGCGCCGAGGTCAACATCAAATAGATCAGTCTCATCGCTTCTTCGCTCCTGCGGCCTTCTTCTGGCTTGCCACTTCCTCTTCGTCGAGATAGCGGAAAGTCTTCGCGATTGCATCCATCGTCAAACCGCTAGCTGACGGGTTGATCGCAATTTCGTTGAGCGTGACGATGCGCGGCAGCATTGCGATGTCGCTGGAGAACTTGCCGATATCGTCATAGTTTCCGGTCACCTTGATTGTGATCGGCTGTTCGGCGAACGCGCCATTCACCGTTTCCGGACCGGGGCGGAACAACTCGAACTGCAGCCCCCTGCCCAGACCGGCCTGATTGATATCGGTCAGCAGCGCATCCATCTCCGACTTGCTCGGCAACTGTTTGAGCAAGGCGCCGAAGGACTCCTGCGTCTCGACTAACTGTTTCTTGATCAAATCCAGATTAATTGCCTGTTTTTTCTTGACCAGAAAAGTGTCCTTGAGACCCACCTCCTCCTTCTTGGCGTTCTGCAACGTTTCCCACTGTCCTTGCCAATCGAACAATGCACCGGCTACGACCACGCCCAGAAACATCAAGGCAAAAGACAGAATCTTCGCCACCCATGGCCACGAGCCGGGATTCTTCGGGTTCAGATTCTTCAGTTCGTCCATATTAATCATGCTGCTCACCCCTTCGAACCGGCCGGCTTCGCCGCCGCTCCTTGCGCCGCATTCTCCGCCTGCACCTTGGTCAGATTGAACGTCAACGTGAACTCGCTCACCCGTGCGCCGTTCGCGGTCGTGGCACTGATAACCACCAGCGACGGCGAATCCAGCCAGGGAGAGTCATCGACAGCCCGCATCAACGTAGATATGCGTGCATTGGACTGCGCATAGCCGACCAGATTGATCCTGTTCCCAGTCTGCTTGAGCGATTTGAGATAAACGCCATCAGGCAAGATGCGCAACATCTGATCGAGCAGATGCACCACATTGGAACGCGTACTTTGCAGATTCTCGACGACATTCTTGCGGGCGAGCAGGGAGTCCGTCTGTTCGCGCAGCTTCTTGATCTCGGTGATCTGCCGGTCCAGCACCGCAGTCTCCTGCTTCAGGTATTCGTTACGGCGCTCCTGATAGGATATCTGGGTCCCGATCGCGACATGCACGAACCCGACCAACAACGCCCCCAATATGACAGAGACGACACTGAGCGCGACGAATTGAATCTGGCGGGCACGGCGTTTTTCCGCACGGTGTGGCAACAAGTTTATTCGTATCATGATGGGTCAAACCTCCGCATGGCCAACCCGCATGCGATGATCAAGGCAGGCGCATCGGCCTGGAGCTGGCGCGGCTTGATGCGGCTCGACAGCGTCATCAGCGCGAATGGATTGGCGACCATCGTACTCACCTGAGTCCGGGTCGCCACAGCATCGTCCAGCCCCGGCAAAACCGCACAACCGCCGGCCAGAACAATGTAATCCACCTCGTTGTATTGCGTCGAGGTGAAGAAAAACTGCAATGCACGTGCGACTTCCATCACCACGTTCTCGCGGAACGGCGACAACACATCGCTTTCGTAATTGTCAGGCAGACCGCCGTTGCGCTTGGCCGACTCGGCCTCTTGCGCCGACAAGCCAAACATCGCCTGAATCTGCTGAGTCAACTGATCGCCGCCGACCTGCTGGTCACGCAGGTATATCGACTGCCCGTTGCGCAACACGTTGACATTCATTACGCCAGCCCCGATATCGACCAGTGCAACACACTTGTCTTCGGCACCATCAGGCAACTGCGCCAGGATCTGCTCGAATGCCATTTCGGCAGCGTAAGGCTCGACATCAATGACCTGCGCCTTAAGACCGGCAACTTCGGCAGCCGCCACACGATCCTCCACATTCGCCTTGCGCGAAGCCGCCAGCAGAACCTCCACTTCGTCCGGATTGCCCGGTGCGGGGCCAATTACCTGAAAATCGAGATTAACCTCATCAAGCGCAAACGGAATGTATTGGTTGGCCTCGGATTCGACCTGATACTCCAAATCCTCCTCGCGCATGCCGGCTGGCAACAGAATCTTCTTGGTGATGACGGCGGCAGCTGGAAGCGCCAAGCTGACATTCTTGATACGGGTGCCCATACGCTTCCAGGCGCGCTGCAACGTTTCCGCAACGGCATCCAGATTGGCGATATTTCCGTCGCTGACCGCATCCTTGGGCAGCGGCTCGATCACATAACGTTCTACGATGTACCCGCCTTTTTTAGGCGCTTCGCCCAACTCGACCATCTTGACCGAAGATGCGCTGATATCCACGCCGATCAACGGCGGCGTGGATGCATTCAAAAAGTCCAGCGGAATATCGAAATTTACTTTAGGCATAGGCCATTTAGGAGCTTTTCGTACAAAGTGGTTTAAATCCTAGCAATAACTATAAATCGTGTAAAGCTATTTCTGGGGAGTTATTTATCCCGGACAAGCTATATAATTCGGCCGGTTATCACTGGCTTCTGGACAATCGTACATGCTCTCGCGCCGCTGGCTACTCCCGCTTCTTATTTCGCTGACCCTGCTGTTGCTGCCCGCGATTCTACTCGCACTGGCCGTGATGCTGACCTATCCGACTCTACCCTCCCTGGAAGCGCTCACCGACTACCGCCCCAAAATTCCGTTGCGCGTCTATAACGCCGACGGCGCGCTGCTCGGCGAATTCGGCGAAGAGCGCAGGGCGCTGGTCCGGATCGCCGAGGTGCCGGACACCATGAAGCGCGCCATCCTGGCTGCCGAGGACGACCGATTCTATCAGCACGGCGGGGTGGACTACATGGGCGTGCTCCGCGCCGCGATTTCGAATTTCACTTCCGGCGGCGCAAAGCAGGGGGCCAGCACCATCACTATGCAGGTCGCCCGCAACTTCTTCCTGTCCAAGGAAAAGACGCTATCCCGCAAATTCAACGAGGTCCTGCTCGCATTCAAGATCGAGCACAACCTGAGTAAGAACCAAATCCTCGAGCTTTACTTCAACCAGATCTATCTCGGCCAGCGCTCCTATGGCTTCGCTACTGCGGCCCAGGTCTATTTCGGAAAACCGCTCAACCAACTCTCGCTCGCCGAAGCCGCAATGCTCGCGGGCCTGCCGAAGGCCCCGTCCGCATACAACCCGGTAGTGAACCCAAAACGCGCAAAACTGCGCCAAATGTACGTGCTGCGCCGCATGCACGAACTGCGCTATATCGACGACGACGAGTTGCGGCTTGCGCAGTTGCAGCCCATCGTGGTCAAACACGGCAATCAGGAATTCGGCACCAAATCGGATTACATTGCAGAAATGGTGCGACAGGAAGTCTACGACCAATACCACGAGGACACCTATACCCAAGGATTCAAGGTCTACACGACCATACGCCAGCAGGATCAGCTCGCCGCCTACCAGGCCGTGCGCAGGAGCGTACTGGACTATGACCGCCGTCACGGTTACCGGGGACCGGAAGGCTTCGTTGACCTGCGCAACGGCAGCGGTGACGAAATACTGGAAGAAGCGCTGCAAGACTTTACCGACAACGACGATCTGATTCCTGCCGTGGTGCTCGCCGCCTCGCCGAAGCAAGTCCGCGCGTACACCAAAGGAGGAGAAGTCGCCGAGATCGCCGGAGAAGGCCTGCGTTTTGTGCAACGTTCGCTCGGCGACAAGGTCGCCCTCAACCAGCGCATCGTTCCCGGTTCCGTCGTTCGACTCCAGAAAGACGAAAAGGGCTTCTGGCAGATCGCCCAGCTGCCCCAGGTCGAAGCGTCCTTCGTCTCCGGCGACCCGCGCAACGGTGCAATCCTCGCTCTCGTCGGCGGCTTCGACTTCAACCGCAACCAGTACAACCACATCACCCAGGCATGGCGTCAACCCGGCTCCAGCCTGAAGCCTTTTATCTACTCCGCATCCCTGGAAAAGGGCTTCACCCCGGCCACCGTAATCAACGATGCGCCCCTGATGTTCGACGCCGAACAAACCGGCAGCGAACCCTGGCAACCGAAAAACTACGATGGCAAATTCGAAGGGCCGATGCGCATGCGCGAAGCTTTGACCAAGTCCAAAAATCTGGTTTCGATCCGCATCCTGCAATCCATCACCCCGCAATATGCCCAGGACTACCTGACCAAGTTCGGCTTCGACGCCGACAAGCATCCGCCTTACCTGACCATGGCGCTGGGCGCCGGCATGGTGACTCCGCTACAGATGCTGACCGGCTACTCGGTATTCGCCAACGGCGGCTTCCGCGTCAAACCCTACTTCATCGAACGCATCGAAGATGCCAACGGCAAAGTGCTCAGCCGCCATGCGCCGATGATCGCTGGCGAAGGCGCGGAACAGGTCATCGACGTGCGTAATGCCTTCACAATGGTCAACATGATGCAAGATGTCGTCCGCCGCGGCACCGCCGCCTCCGCGATGCGCCTGGGCCGCGTGGATTTGGCCGGCAAGACCGGCACCACTAGCGACTCAATCGACGCATGGTTCTGCGGCTTCCAGCCCACCATCGTCGGCGTCGCGTGGATGGGCTTCGACCAGCCGCGCAGCCTCGGCGACAAGGAGACCGGCGGCGGCGCGGCCCTGCCGATGTGGATAGGCTATATGGAGAAGGTGCTCAAGGAGGTGCCGCAAGCCGTTTATGCCACGCCGGAAGGCATCGCGACCGTGCGCATCAACGAACAAGGACAGCTCGACGAAAACAGTAGCCTGAGCGATTACTTCTATCAGGAGAATGTCCCATCGGAAACATCGCTGCCGCCCCAGCCGTCCGCCGGCAGTGAAGTCCGGCCCGCCGAAACCCTCAAAGACCAGCTGCTCTGAAGCGATGAACCACGAACGCGGACACAAGCGCGATCTGATGCGCGAACAAATCGCGCACCTGGCCGCCAAACTGATGGCCGAAGGCGGCATCACCGACCACGCACAGGCAAAACGCAAGGCGGCCAAACAACTCGGCGCGATGGACACCCAGCACCTGCCCGGCAACCAGGAAGTGGACGACGCGCTGCACAGCTACCGTGCGCTGTACCAGCAAGACAGCCATCCCGCCGCCCTGCGCCAACTGCGCGAGGAAGCGCTGAACACCATGCGTCTGCTGTCGACTTTCCACCCCTACCTGACCGGCTCGGTGCTGAGCGGCACCGCCGGCGCGCACTCCGACATCAACCTGATACTGTTCTCGGACGACATGAAAGCCGTGCTGCTGTTCCTGCTGAAACACAAGCTGGAATTCGAGGACGGGGAATGGCGGGTGAAGATAAACGGGCGCGAGGAAAGCGTGCCGAGCTACACGCTGACTGCCGAATCCGGCATCCAGACGCATATCGTCGTGCTGCCCGAAAACGCCCGCCACAGCGGCAGCCGCCATCCTGAGACACATGGGGATATTGCGGCAGTGGAAGCGCTGCTGGCTTAACCGATTGTTGAAAAACTACTGATGGAACGACTAGCCATTCGACTAGGCCGTCAAAATACAACGACCAAGTCGCTGGTTATGCGGTGACCATCTGCGGCGTTGCGCGGTGCTCGGAATCCGGGGCGCGTAGCGGCAAACTTTGAGTACATTCCGGTTCCTGCGCTCCGTGCGCCTTGCATCTGATCATCCTCGCTACGTTTTTCAACAACCGGTAGAGATTCCATACGGCGCAATGCCCGTTGGTTATTGCGCCCTACTTAAGCTTGCGTTTTTGAACACGCTGCATTGAATCGACCGTCTTAGAAAGTTGTTCAAGCGTAGCGATTGGGAAAGATAATTGCTTCTCGCCGATCCCCTTTCGGTGAGAAAACTGCTCAGCGATAACAAAACCGGGGCCATTGAATATCTCGCGATATGTACCGTCCTTCGACAACTGAAATCCCAAGTACAACTCTGGGATAGCAGTAATGGTGAGCTTGTCTTTAAATGTAGCCTTCACCTGAACCTTCCGCCCATCAGAGGTCTCGCCATCGTGAGTAGCGGCCTGTACGTCGTAAAGTGTGAGGTCGTACTCAAGAGATGTGATGATTTCTCCAAGGTCTCCGACAAGACGACCGTCGATAGTAAATGCCTTGGTAGGAAACTGGCTCTTTAGCATGTCTATGCCCCGAAAGATCAGGGCAAGCGATTCTTTGATTGATTGGCGATGAGACATGTTTGCTCTAACGAAGACGGGGTTTAACCGCCCCTCAGTCCGCTATCCTCAATCCTGCTGTTTCAGCCACTTCGCCGCATCGATCGCGAAGTAGGTCAGTATCCCGTCCGCCCCCGCGCGCTTGAACGCCAGCAGCGATTCCAGCACGCAGGCCTGTTCGTTGAGCCAGCCGTTCTGCGCGGCAGCCTTGAGCATCGCGTATTCGCCGCTGACCTGGTAGACGAAGGTCGGCGCTTTGAACTCATCCTTCACGCGACGGACGATGTCGAGGTAGGGCATGCCGGGCTTGACCATCACCATGTCCGCGCCTTCCTGCAGGTCGAGACCGACTTCCCACAGCGCTTCGTCGGAGTTGGCGGGGTCCATCTGATAGGTGTATTTGTTGCCCTTGCCGAGGTTGCCGCTGGAGCCGACGGCGTCGCGGAACGGGCCGTAGAAGCTGGAGGCATACTTGGCGGAGTAGGCCATGATGCGGGTGTGGATATGGCCGTCGGCGTCCAGCGCCGCGCGCACCGCGCCGATGCGCCCATCCATCATGTCGGAAGGGGCGACGATGTCCGCACCTGCTGCGGCATGGCACTGCGCCTGACGGGTCAGCACAGCGATGGTCTCGTCGTTCAGCACATAGCCGCTGTCGTCGATCAGGCCGTCCTGTCCGTGACTGGTGTAGGGGTCGAGTGCGATGTCGGTCATTACGCCCAGTTCGGGGAAGCTCTTCTTCAGCGCGGCGACCACGCGCGGCACCAGACCGTTCGGGTTGTAAGCCTCGCATGCATCCAGACTCTTCAGCGGCGCTTCGATCACCGGGAAGATCGCCATCACCGGTATGCCCAGCTTCACGCATTGCTCGGCGTCCTTCAGCAGCAGGTCCAGCGTCTTGCGCTGCACCCCCGGCATGGACTTCACGTCCTCGACCTTGTTCTCGCCTTCGAGCACGAACACCGGGTAGATGAAATCCGCCGGTGTGAGTACATGCTCGCGCATCAGGTCGCGCGAAAACTGGTCGTGGCGCATCCGGCGCATGCGTTTGTGGGGGTATTGTCCGAGTGTCTGCATGATTTTTCCTGAAAAATTTTATTTTCTTTGGAACTAAGTTAGGAAACGCTTATCTCAACGCGTGAATGATGATGAATCGTTCCACGTTTCTCCTCCCTGAGCGTGTAATCTTAACCTTGTTAA
>MGWR01000052.1 GCA_001801085.1 Gallionellales bacterium GWA2_60_142
CATCCGCCTCGGGCAATATCAATTCAGCGTCGAGGTGCTGGGCTTGTCCAACCGGCGCGGCCCGGCACCAGAGGCGCAGCAGTTGTATCGCGAGAGCGAAGAGAGCCGGTCGCGGCGCGAGACCATTGCCGCGCAGAATAAGCTGCTCCCGCTGCCGCATTTCAAGGGAAGGCCGACCAAGCGCGACCGCCGCGAGATCGAACGGCTTAACGAAAAATCGGGTAGCTGATTCAGTGAGATAAACCCTCGCTTATGCCGGCGACTCGCCAAGGTTTGACCTATGCATGCAGTCATGCGAAATGGAGGGGGCGCGGACATTCCCCCTTTATGAAAGGGGGGGAGGGGGATTTGCGGGAGAATAATCGAATCCATATTTTTAAATCCCCCTGATGGAACTACTAGCCATTCGACTAGGCTGACAAAAGACGCCAGCCAAGTCGCTGGTTATCGGTCCCCCTTTTGTAAAGGGGGGAAAGTAGTGTGTGTTTCGTGGGCCAATCGAGGTTTTTAGAACAATGACCGTTCCAGTTTCTGCACGCGCCGCGCGTTGGCGTCGCCGCGCGATCGAGGCGCTGATCCTCATCGTCGTCATCGTTGGTATCCGCGCATGGCAGCAGCGCGATGTCGTCAGCGGTGCTACGCCTTCGTTGGCCGGGACGTTGCTGGACGGCACTGCCTATAAGCTGTCTCCGCAGCGTCCGGTGCTGGTGCATTTCTGGGCGACATGGTGTCCGGTATGCACTGCGGAGCAGGGCAGTATCCAGTCGATAGCTCGGGGCGATCACGAGGTCGTCACGGTGGCGATGCAAAGCGGCAGTTCCGCCGATGTCGCCAGACATCTGACCGAACAGCGGCTGGACTTCCCGGTGCTGAATGATGCGGACGGGCGCATCTCCGCCGCGTGGGGCGTGCATGCGGTGCCCGCCAGTTTCATCGTCGACCGCGACGGGCAGATACGCTTCGTCGAGATCGGCTACACCACGGAAATCGGCTTGCGGCTGCGCTTGTGGCTGGCCGCTAATTTCGCTGTTTTCTGAATATCATCTGACAGCAAGGGAAGTGCCGTCGAGCATTTCGGGTCTTGCCGGAACCGGCGATTCCTTTTGTTTACGCCATGGTGCGGGTCAACTGCCGGGCTTGTTCGGCCTGTTCTGCTACACGGTTGCAAATCTCTTCGTTCTTGCCGGGGTCTATGCCCAGCGAAGCCCATTCCGTATCGTCGATGCCGGGTTCTGCCGCCTCGGCTATGCCGAACGATGGGAGCAGTTTTTCCGCGAGGTTGATGATGTGGATCAGCATCCTAGCTTCCTGCGCTTCGGGGGCCTCAGGATTATGGTGGTAGCGCAATACCGTGATGATTTCGTTCGGCAGTCCCCAGTTCTGCGCCAATTGGGCGCCCATTTCGCCGTGGGTCACATCCAGCAGCTCCTGTTCGATTTCCATCATCGGTCGGTCGGGTTCTTCGGCCATGCGGGCATGTAATTCGTCGCTGCGACTGGTGTCGAGATAGGCAAGGACCAGGTAGCCGATGTCGTGCAAAAGCCCGGCCAGAAATATCTGGTCGTCGTTGGGGCGCGAACCGGCGGGCATGTATTGGGCGAGCATGCGCATCGAGAGTGCGACGGCCAGGCTGTGCAGCCACAGGTTCTGCACGCTCAAACGCCCTTGCGGCATTCTGGTCAGCGCGGACATCGCGGCGATGCCGACGGCGACCGACTTTAGCCGGGTCATGCCGAGCAACATGGCCGCATCTTTTACCGAGGTCGTCTTGAGCGATGCCCCGAACAACGGCGTGTTGGCCAGTCCGATGATCTTCGCGGAAAGCTGCGGGTCGTGCCCGATCAGCTTGAGCATCGCGAGTTCCCCCTCATGGGTTTCCAGCGGCAGAGACAATAATTTCTGGGCGATTGCCGGCATCGCCGGCAGTGTGTCGAGTTTCTTGAGGGAATTTTTCAGGTTGATTTTGCTTCGCAACTTGGTCTCGCTGTATGAATCTGCCTGGGGCGCGCTTGGATGGATAAGCCGCAACGAACATGGCTCGGCCTAATGGCAGGCGCATCGGCAATTTTCACAGTAATTTGAAAATACTGATAAGTGTGACATTATCACAAATCATTGTTTTTAACTTGAGCTGGGTGATGGCTGTGGAAAAAGTATATACGACGAGAGAAGCCGCGAAATTGCTGGATGTATCGTTGCGCACAGTTCAGTTATGGGTCGAAAGCGGAGCTTTGTCGGCGTGGCGCACGCCGGGCGGGCATCGCAGGATCAGGGCGGATTCGCTGGATGCCATGCTGGCGAACCGGGGCGAGATCGAGGCGCCGGCTCCGGCCCGCGAGATCGGCGTGCTGATCGTCGAAGACGACAAGGCGCTGAGCCGTTTGTACGAGGCGACGATCTCCGGCTGGGGGATACCGGTGCGGATCGAGATCGCGCGAGACGGCTTCGATGCGCTGATCCGCCTCGGCCGTCATAAGCCGGACATCATCATCGCCGACATCAGCATGCCCGGAATGGACGGCATCGCGATGTTGCAGAAGATACGCGCCGACCACGACGGCAACGATGTGGAGATCATCGTCGTGACGGGGCTGGACAGCGAGGAGATCCAGCGCAGGGGCGGCGTCCCCGAAGGCGTGGCCGTATTCCTCAAGCCCGCGCCGTTCGCGCTGATACAGGCCAAGATCCAGGAAATTGCCAACGGGAAGCTGCATGCGGCGCGGCGTGTCGCAAGCTGATCCCGTGGCGTTCGAGTAAGGGACGGAATGCGGACCGACAACGAAGAGCGCTGGAAGAAGGCGATCGAGGGCGCCGGCGATGGCGTGTGGGATTGGGATGTCGATACCGGCAAGGTCGTCCACTCCCGGCAGTGGCGGGTGATGCTGGGATACGACGCGCATGAGATCGGCGACACGCTGGCCGACTGGGCGGCGCTGGTGCACCCGGAAGACACTGAAGCCCGTTGCGACGGACTGGCGCGGTTGCTCGGCAAGCAAACCGAGGTCTATATCAGCGAATGCCGCTTGCGCTGCAAGGACGGCCAGTACAAATGGGTGCTCAATCGCGGCGTGATCGCCAACCGCGCCGCAGATGGAACGCCGTTGCGCGTGATCGGGACATTTGCCGATATAGACAGGGTCAAGACCGTGGACGAGCAGCTCAAGAGCCGCGAGCGCCAGCTTCAGGAGATATTGTCGTTCAGCCCGGAGGGCGTGCTGGTCTTTAGCCTGACCAACGAATTGACCTTCTACAACCAGCGGCTGCTGAGCCTGTTTGGTATCGAACTCGAACCGGGAGAGCGGCTGAGCACAATCGCTTTCATGGAGAAGATAGGCGCGCAACTGGACTTGAGCGATTCGTCCGGCTTGTTCGGTGGGTTCGGCGGCGCGGAGGAGGGCACGCTGCGTCTGGCGAGGCCGCTGCGCATCGTCAAATGGGAAGCCCGCCAGTTGGACGACCCGGTCCTGCGCCATATCCTGTTTTTCCGGGATGTCACCCGCGAAACCGAGGTTGACCGGCTGAAGAGCGAATTTCTCGCGACCGCCGCGCACGAGCTGCGCACTCCCTTGTCCAGCATCTATGGCTTCGTCGAACTGTTGCTGACGCGCGAACTCGGGGAAGCCGATCGGCGGGAGTTTCTGGGCATCGTTTACGAGCAGACGCAAGGGCTGATTCAGATGCTGGGCGAGTTGCTGGACCTCGCGCGCATCGAGGCGCGCGTCGGACGTGACTTCAAGCTGCGGGAGCAGGAGCTGTGGCCCGTGGTCAGGCGCGTCGTGACCGATTTCAACATACCGGGCGATACGAGAAAAATCAGGGTGAAGCTGTCCCGGCGCTCCCCGCTGGTGGTGCTGGATGCCGACAAGATCGGCCAGGCCCTGCTCAACGTGCTGAGCAACGCGCACAAATATTCCGCGGGCAAGGGCGAGGTGGCGATCGAGTCCGTGCAGCGGAAAGAAGACAAGGCCAGCTGGATCGGCATCCGCGTGCGCGACCGCGGCATCGGCATGACGGAAGAACAGCTGGGCAGGGTGTTCGAGCGTTTTTACCGCGCCGATAATAGCGGGCAGATTCCCGGCACCGGTCTGGGCATGTCGCTGGTGAAGGAGATCATGCAGATACACGGCGGGCCTGTGGAAGTGGTCAGTGAATTCGGGAAGGGGACTGATGTCACCTTGTGGTTCCCGGAAGCAGAACAAGGAGCCGCCGATGAATGATGCATCTGCAAGCGGGGTGCAGGAAAAGGCACGGCCCGGATTGCTGATCGTCGATGACGACCGTAATTTGCGCAAACTGCTCGTGGCAACGTTCAGTTACGGAAAATACGAAATACACGAAGCCTGTAATGGCGTCGACGCCATCCGTCTGGCAAGCCAGCTTCGGCCATCCGTTATCCTGCTCGACGTGATGCTGCCCGGTGAGTTGGACGGCTTGGAGGCTTGCCGGCAAATCAAAGCCCAATCGGCGCTGAAGGGGACGAAGGTTATCCTGCTGACTGCACTGGGGCAGCAAAATGATCGGCAACAAGGGGAACTGGCCGGGGCCGACGCCTATGTCGTCAAGCCGTTCTCGCCGCTGAGGTTGATAGAACTGGTCGATTCCCTGCCATAAGGGACGCGCCTTGTTGCTTCAAGCTGGCTATCGGAATTTCATTAGGGTATCTCTATAAATTCGTCACACCGGCCCTTCGACGAGCTCAGGATAAACTGACCTGCGGTCAGGCCGGTGTCCAGTTAATAGAACAGACAGTGCAGCGCACTGACATAAAAGCATTTTAATTAAAACCGCTGGATTCCGGCCTGATGGAACTACTAGCCATTCGACTAAGCTGGCAAACAACGCCAGCCAAGTCGCTGGTTATTCGCCGGAATGACGGAATTTGAATTTATAGAGATGCCCATTAACCGTGAATCGCGGTAGTGTCGATACGTCCGCCCTTGATCTCGCCCTCCATATATTGAACGCTGATCGGCTCGGACGACTCCGCAATCGTTGATTCGCTGCGTTCGCCGGTGGAAAGCGCCCGGTCGCCGCGGCTGAGCGTCTGGCCTGCGGTGGACAGGGAAACAATCGTCGATTCCTGCCGTGTTACCGCTGTCTGGGCTTTGCTGATCGTTGAGGCCAGCGGGGCGAGGCTGGGGTTGATCGGGGCAGTGGCAATCGATGTCGATACGTACATGGCTAACCTCCTTGGTGATTAACAAATAGTTTCAGTTATGCGTTCGTTCTTGTATCGCGGCACGTCGGTATTCATGGTCGCGGCTTGCCAGCATTCATGCAGGTTCACTTTGACTCGCGCGACCACCAGTTCGTCCAGCTTGCCGCCGACGGCCTGTTCTTGCAGGATATTCAGAATTTCCGCCGGCGGCAGCGAGCCCCGATATGGTCGTTTTTGCGCCAGAGCCTGAAATACATCGGCAACGGCGAGAATTTTTGCTTCCAGCGGAATCTTCTCGGCATTCAGATGGTAGGGGTAGCCCGATCCATCTGCCCGCTCGTGATGCTGAGACGCCCACAAGGCGATCGCCTCCAGGCCCTTGATGGGCTTCAGGATATTGTAGGTGTCGAAGCTGTGCCTTTTCATGACGACGATTTCCAGCTCGGTGAGCTTGCCGGGTTTTTCCAGTAATTCGTCGGGAACTCTGAGTTTGCCGATGTCGTGCAACAATCCGGCCAGTTCCAGCATTTCGCATTTGATATCCCGTAGCCCGAACAGCTCGCCGATAAACCGGGCCAGATTCGCCACGCCCTCTGAGTGTTGCTGGGTGAACGGACTCTTGGCGTCGACGATATGAGAGAACACCCGCACCAACTCGCGCAATTCGTGAAATTCGATTTCATGGTCGCGGCAATTGGAGAGCCAGATCGCCAGATAACCATCGACATGATCGCCATCCAGCATGAACCAGAAGGCTTCCGAAGCTGAAACGCTCAGGAAGGCATCAACCAATTGCGGGCAGAACCAGAGGCCTTTTTTGTCGACGATTTTCCGGGTGATTTCTTCTTTCGCCAGCAGGATGTCGGTCTGCCCGGATATATAGGGCTGCGACGACACTTCCACGCGATCGGCCAGATAGATCAGATTCGCGCTCAGCTTTACCTCGAGCGGCAAATCCATATCCTTCAACTCGCTCCAGTGCGTGTGGTGGTGCCGCACGATGTCGGCCAGGTGGCTGAGCAGGCGGCTGGACGACAGCAGCGATGCGCCTATCTCGCAGTGCTCTACCTCGTTTTCCCATTCGAATTGCGCCAGCCGTGCATGCACCTGTGTTTTCGATACGCCGCTGTCATGCAGAACCGCCG
>MGWR01000053.1 GCA_001801085.1 Gallionellales bacterium GWA2_60_142
TCGCACTCCGGGTAGGCGGTGCAGCCGATGAAGCTGCCGCGCTTACCGAGGCGTTTGGACAGCGGCTTGCCGCATTTCGGGCAGGCCTCTTCCAGGATTTCGGTGCCGGGGCGATCAACGTCTTTCTTGTCGCCGATCAGAGTGTTGAAGCCCTTCCAGAACTCTTCCAGCACTGGAATCCAGTCGCGCTTGCCTTCGGAGATTTCGTCCAGCTCGTCTTCGAGATTCGCAGTGAAGTCGTAATCGACATAGCGGGTGAAGTGTTCGGTCAGGAACTTGGTGACCACGCGACCGACGTCGGTCGGCATGAAGCGCTTCTTGTCCAGGATCGCGTATTCGCGCGCCTGCAGCGTCGAGATGATGGTCGCATAGGTCGACGGGCGGCCGATGCCGTATTCTTCCAGCGATTTCACCAGGCTGGCTTCGGAGAAGCGCGGCGGCGGCTGGGTGAAGTGCTGTTCGCCGTACAGTTTGTCCAGCGGCAGCACGTCGCCCTCGGCCAGCGGCGGCAGCTTGCCGCCCTCCTCTTCCTCGGCGTCGTCCACGTCTTCCATGTACACGCCGATGAATCCCGGGAACACCAGCGTCTGGCCGGAGGCGCGGAACAGCGTGTCGTCGCCGCCCAGACGGATGTCGGCGCTGACGGTGTCATAACGGGCCGGCGCCATCTGGCACGCGAGTGTGCGCTTCCATACCATCTCGTACAGGCGCGCCTGGTCGGCGGTCAGGTGGTCGCGGATGCTGTCCGGCGTGCGATGGATTCCAGTCGGGCGTATCGCCTCGTGAGCCTCCTGCGCATTCTTCGCCTTGCTCTTGTAGACGGGTTGCTTGGACGGCAAGTAATCGCCGGCGAAGTTGTCCTTGATGTAGTCGCGGATCTCGGCGACGGCTTCGTTGGCCAGGTTCACCGAGTCGGTACGCATATAGGTGATTAGACCGATGGTCTGTCCGCCGATGTCCACGCCTTCATACAGCGACTGCGCGGTGCGCATCGTGCGGTCGGCGGACATGCCGAGCTTGCGCACGGCCTCCTGTTGCAGCGTCGAGGTCGTAAAGGGCGCGGCGGCATAGCGTTGCTTGCCCCGCTTTTCGACGCGGACGACTTTGGGCGGCAGCTTGGCGTCGGTGAGTTTCGCGTAGATCGCGTCGTACTCAGCCTGGCTGCCTATCGACAGCTGGTCCAGCTTCTTGCCCTGGTACTGGAACAGCCTGGAGGTGAACGGAAGCGTGTTCTTTTGGCTGTCCAGATGCACGGACCAGTATTCCTGGCTCTTGAACTTTTCGATCTCCAGCTCGCGTTCGACGATCAGCCGCAGCGCCGGGCTTTGCACGCGGCCGGCCGACAGGCCGGGACGTATCTTGCGCCACAGCAGCGGCGACAAGCTGAAGCCGACCAAGTAGTCCAGCGCGCGTCGCGCCTGCTGCGCATTCACCAGCGGCAGCGAGATCTCGCGGGGGTGAGCGACTGCTTCCTGTACCGCAGACTGGGTGATCTCGTAGAACACCACGCGTTTCATGTTCTTGCCCTTGAGCGCGCGCTTACTCTTCAGCAGTTCTGAGATATGCCAGGCGATGGCCTCCCCTTCGCGGTCCGGGTCGGGTGCCAGCAGGATGTTGTCGGCTTCGGCGGCGGCCTTCGCGATTGCATCGACGTGTTTGCTGTTGCGCGCGATGGTCTCGTACTGCATTGCGAAGCCGTTGTCGGGATCGACTGCGCCGCTCTTCGGCACAAGGTCGCGCACGTGGCCGTAGGAGGCGAGAACCTCGAAGTCCTTGCCCAGATATTTCTTGAGTGTCTTGGCCTTGGCCGGGGACTCGACGATGAGTAGATTGGTTGCCATTCGCGATACTTATATTAGTGTAATTGCGTGGATTGGATAGGCGACAGCAGTTCCTCGACCAGCAGCGGGTCCAGGTCCTGATGGCGGTTCCACAGCACCATCAGCATGATCAGCTTGAGCTTGTCCAGGCCGAGATATTCGTATTGCAGCGCGACCGCGCGGTCGATGATCATCTCGCGCTCGATTGCGGAGATCATGCGCTGCTGCTCGGCGAAAATCAGGAACTGGCGCGCCTCGTCGCCGATGCGCTGTTTCTCCAGTTCGGCGAAGTGACGGATGCCGGCGTGGTGCAGATCGGCCGGATAGGCGGCGGGAGTCTGCTGTTGCAGCGCAGACAGCCAGGTCAGCGCGTCGCTGATCTCTTCTTCCTCGAAACCGGCGGCCGACAGCTTGCGCGACAACTTGTCCGGCTCGGGATAGCTGCCCGCATCGAAATAGCTTTCGAACAAATACATCAGGATTTCGAACATGGATTAAGCTAACGCTTTGATTTAATTGATACGTTGATATAGGCCGCCGGGGAGTGCGCTGATGCGCCCATCCAGCTCTAGCGTCAACAGCATGGCGGATAGCTCGGCCATCGTCAAGCCGCACCGCGCGACCAGCGTGTCCAGATCGACCGGATCGAAGCCCAGATGGAGCAGCAGAGACGGTTCGGTATCCGTTGCGGAATCAGCCCCAGCGGGGGGCGCCGGTATTGCCAGACCGACGAGTTCTTCCAGAATGTCCTGCGCTGTCTCGACCAGCTTGGCGCCCTGCTTGATCAGCCGGTGGCAGCCCTTGCTCTGGGGCGCGTGTATCGAGCCGGGAATCGCGAATACGTCCCTGCCCTGCTCCAGCGCCAGCCGCGCGGTGATCAGCGAGCCGCTCTGCATACTGGCTTCCACGACCAGCGTGCCGATGCCGAGGCCGCTGATGATGCGGTTGCGGCGCGGGAAGTTCGCGGCCAGCGGCGGGGTTCCGAGCGGAAATTCGGAGACGATAGTCCCGTTGGTGGCGAGCGCATGGGCAAGGTCGCGGTTGGCCGCAGGATAGATCCGGTCCAGCCCGGTGCCGATCACCGCGATGCTGCTGCCCAAACCTTGCAGAGCGCCGCGATGGGCTGCGGCATCGACGCCGTGCGCCAGACCGCTGGCCACGCATAGCCCGGCTTCGCTTAGCGTACGGGAGAAGGCCTCGGCGTTGTTGAGGCCCTGCGGGGTGGCGTTGCGACTGCCGACCACGGCTAGCGTCGGGCGATTCAGCAAATCCAGCCGACCTTTTACATAGAGCAGCAGCGGCGGGTCGGGAATGTTCAGCAGCGCTTGCGGATAGTCAGAATCTGCGAGCGTGACGATATGGTTGTTGTCGTCTTCCAGCCAAGCCTGCGCCGGGGCGATTTGGGCGTCGGCTATGCCTTTGCCGATTTCGGCGGCGACGGCCGGCTTGACGATGGATTTGAGTGTGGCGCTCGATGCGGCGAACACCGCCTCCGGCGAGCCGAACGCTTTAAGCAGGCTGCGCGCGCCCTCCCCGCCCAAGCCCCTGATCAGGCTGAGCGCCAGCCAGGCCTTGAGCGAGGAGTCGTGCGGCATGGCCGGGTTTTACATTTCAGGGGGTTTGGGCGCGATCCAGCAGTTGTACGGGCAATCGCGTCTGCATCACCAGTGCGTAAGAGAGCTTGTCGAACACGCGGAACACGAAGATCAGGCCGTAGCGTTCGTCCGGCAGCGTGTATTCCTTGCCGTCGTGTTTCGCGATCTCGCCCTTGCGGTACAGCGCGAGCACATGGCCGACATCCAGTCCGTCGCGCTTGCCTTTGTTCAACGTGATTACGGTGTTCTGGCCTGCCTGCGAGACTCCTCCATAGACGGAAATGATGCTCGCGGCGATGTTGCTTTCCGGCGCGTGCGGCATATAGCTGCTGACGGCGTCGCCTGACGGAGCGATTAGCCGGTCGCCGACGCCGATCTCTTGTATCGATTCGGTGATTGCAACGGTGCTGACCTCGGCAAAAGCAGTTGCCTCGGCGCGACCAAGATAGACGGCCTCGACGCCCAGAACTTCCTGGGTGTCGGGATCGACCAGAGACTTGCCCGGGCGGAACAGCTGCCAGCTGTTGCCTTTGTCGGAGGGGAGGCCTTTGACGAAGCCGATATCGCCAAAGCCCAGCATCACGCGCCCTTCGCGCGCACCGATCAACGTCGGCGCATCGTTCAGCGCGCCGTTCTCGACGATCAGCGGCTGGCTCAGGAACGGTGCGATCACGTCGGCAGGGATCGTCGGCACCGCATCATGAGAGCTGTAGCCTTCGCGCGCTCTGGGCGAAAGCCTGATCACGTTGAGGCTGCCGGGCGCCACAGCAGAAGATGAGGGCGGCAGGCCGATGCGCAGCGTGCCGTTGACGCGGTCCAGATAGATCACGTCGCCGGGATAAATCCAGTGGGGGTCCTTGATCGCGTCCTTGTTCATGCCCCAGATGTATTGCCATTTCCACGGGTCTTTGAAGAACTTCGCGGAGATGTCCCACAGGGTGTCGCCCTTGACGACGATATGCTTGTCCGGAGCGTCGCTCCGCAACTGGGGGGCGTCGTCGGGTTGGGCGGCAAAGGCCAGGGCGGGCAACAAAAGGCAAATCAGCGATATAATCTTGCGCATGAAAAACTCCGGCAGAGTCAATTAATAAGGCACGCAAAGTTGCGGCGTTGCGTTAAATTCTGCATCCAGACCATTAAATAAGCAAGCAATTAAGCTGCGACGACGGGATACACATGGCAATCCTGAAAATTCTGCAATACCCGGACGAGCGCCTGCACAAGATCGCCAAAAAGGTCGAGCAGGTCACGGACGACACGCGCCGGTTGATACGCGACATGGCCGAGACCATGTATGCCGCGCCCGGCGTCGGGCTGGCTGCGACGCAGGTCGACGTGCATCTGCAGCTGTTCGTCGCGGACGTGTCCGAGACGCATAACCAGTTGCGCGTGTTCATCAATCCGGAGATTCTTGCCCTCGGCGGCGAAGAAGAGAGCGAGGAAGGCTGTTTGTCGGTGCCTGGCATATACGAGAAGGTTACGCGTGCCGAAAAAGTCACGGTGCGCGCGCTCGACGAGAATGGTCAGCCGTTCACACTGGAAGCCGAAGGATTCCTTGCGGTGTGCATCCAGCATGAGATCGATCATCTGCGCGGCAAGGTGTTCGTCGAACACCTGTCGCAACTCAAGCAGATGCGCATACGAGCCAAGTTGAAGAAGCGCATGCGCGAAATCCTCTGATGAAAATTATCTTTGCCGGTACGCCGCAGTTTGCGGCCAGCGCCTTGGCCGCGCTGCTCCCCGAACACGAAATCGTCGCGGTGCTGACCCAGCCCGACCGCCCTTCCGGGCGCGGCATGCAGTTGACCGCCAGCCCCGTGAAGCAGCTTGCGCTGCAACACGGCTTGCCGGTGCTACAACCGGTTTCGCTAAAGACCGAAGAAGCGCAACGCGAGATTGCCGCGCTCAATGCCGATGTGATGGTGGTCGCGGCCTACGGCCTGATCCTGCCGCAGGTGGTGCTGGATATGCCGCGACTCGGTTGCCTGAACATCCATGCCTCGCTGCTGCCGCGTTGGCGCGGTGCCGCGCCTATCCAGCGCGCGATTCTCGCGGGCGACGCCGAAACCGGTATCACCATCATGCAGATGGATGCGGGGCTGGACACCGGCGACATGCTGCTGCGCCACGCCTGCACTATCACGTCGGAGGACACGGCCGCGACGCTGCACGACAAGCTCGCGGAACTGGGCGCGACGAGTATCGTCGAGGCCTTGCGCCGCTTGCCGGAACTGGTTCCGGTCAAGCAGGATGATGGTGCGGCGACCTATGCCGCCAAGCTGCTGAAGCCTGAAGGGCAGATCAACTGGTCGCTGGATGCGCAGCAGCTCGGTCTCGCGGTGCGCGCATTCAATCCCTTTCCCGTGTGCCATGCGACTCTGGGCGATACCGCCATCAAGGTCTGGCAGGCGACACCGGTCGCGCAGCGGGGCGAGCCGGGTACTGTGCTGGCGGTGGACAAACAGGGCATCACCGTCGCCTGCGGCAAAGATGCATTGCGGCTGGAAATGCTGCAGCGTCCGGGCGGCAAGGCGCAACCGGTAGTGCAATTTCTGCAGGCCGTGCCTATCCAGGCCGGCGACAAATTCTCGGTAAGCTAAATGCAACATATACAACTCGCCGCTGGCCAGATCGTGCAACAAGTGCTGGTGGACGGCCGCAACCTGAATCAGGTGCTGGACGAGTCGCTGCGCAGAAAATCGGTATGGACACCGCAGCAACGCGCCGCGTTGCAAGACCTGAGTTACGGCACGTTGCGTTTCTACGGCCAGCTGCGCGCCATACTCGAACTGCTGTTGCACAAACCGCTGTCGGATCAGCGCATTTACTACGTGTTGCTGGTGGCGCTGTACCAGCTGGAATACAGCAAGGCGGCGCAGCATGCCGTGGTCGATCATGCGGTGCGTTCCGCCCAGATGCTGAATCCGAAAATCAGCGGTTTGGTGAACGCGATCCTGCGCAATTTCCTGCGCAGCCGCGAGACATTGCTGGAGCAGGCGAAGCAGCGCGCGGAAGGCAAATACAATTACCCGCAATGGTGGATAGACGAACTGCAGGCGCAATACGGCGAGCGCAGCGCGGCGATACTGGAGGCGGGTAACGGTCATCCGCCGTTGACGTTGCGCGTCAACCGCAGGCGCGGCACGGTAGCCGAATACGCGGCATCGCTGGAACGGGAAGGCATCGCGGCGCGTCGCATCGCGCCCGATGCACTGCAACTGGACAAGCCGGTTGGCGTGGACAAGTTGCCGGGATTCTTCGACGGTCTGGCCTCGGTGCAGGATGCCGGCGCGCAATACGCGGCGCTGTTGCTGGACGTGCACGACGGCATGCGCGTGCTGGACGCCTGTGCCGCGCCGGGCGGCAAGACCGCGCATATCCTCGAAAACGCCGCGGTCGAGATGGTCGCGGTGGACAAGGACGAGCAGCGCCTGCAGCGCGTCGCGCAGAATTTGCAGCGCCTGAAACTGGAGGCGACGCTGCTGACTGGCGATGCCGCCGCGCCGGAA
This sequence comes from Gallionellales bacterium GWA2_60_142, assembly GCA_001801085.1. Taxonomy (GTDB): domain Bacteria; phylum Pseudomonadota; class Gammaproteobacteria; order Burkholderiales; family Gallionellaceae; genus Gallionella. The sequence continues at coordinate 6,925 of MGWR01000053.1, forward strand.
TCCTGGTGGGACGGCAAAGCCTTCCAGCGTATCCTTGCCGACGTGCCCTGCTCCGCCTCCGGCGTGGTGCGCCGCCATCCCGACATCAAGTGGCTGCGCCGCCGCGCCGACATCGCCGGGTTCGCCGAACAGCAATTGGATATCCTGCGCGCGTTGTGGCCGTTGCTGGAACAAGATGGTAAATTGCTTTACGCCACCTGCTCGGTGTTCCGGCAGGAGAACGAGCAGGTGGTCGCCGCGTTTCTGGCGCAACAGCCGGATGCGCGACGTTTGCCGCTAACCCTGCCCGATAACGGACAGCTACTGCCCGATGACCAGCATGACGGATTCTTCTATGCGTTGCTGCACAAGACTGCTTGATCTGCTGCTGCGCGGCGCACTGCTCGCATGGTTGTGCGTCGCGACGGCGCACGCCCAGGGTGTGTCGGTCGGCAAGGCCGAACTGCGCGCCGGCGAGGAAGGTTATCAGCTCTCGGTGAACTACGACGTCAACCTGACCTATGTGGTGGAGCAGGCGCTGTCGCGCGGCATCCCGCTGTATTTCGTCGCCGAGTTTTCGGTGGTGCGTTCGCGCTGGTATTGGCTGGACGACGAGGTGTTCCGCGGCGAACAGGTTACCAAGCTTTCCTACAATGTGTTGACGCGCCAGTACCGCCTTTCGCGCGGCGCGCTGTTCCAGAATTTTGCGACGCTGGAAAGCGTGCTGAGCATTCTGTCCAGACAGAGTTCGACCGTGATACCGGCCGACGCGCTGGGCAAAAATGGCGAATATATCGCGGCGGCGCGCCTGCGGCTGGATATCGCGCAACTGCCCAGACTACTGCAGGTGAACGCGCTGACCGGCAAGGACTGGACGCTGGATTCGGACTGGTATCGCTGGGTGATACGACCGGTCGGCGATGGTCGGACGGAGTGAGCGCATGATGCGCTATCTGAATCTCGCCAGCATCGCCATTGGCGCGGTGTTGCTGTATCTGCTGTCCAGCAGCAGTGCCGATACCGAGGTGTTTTCCGCGAACTATTACTGGTTGCTGGGATTGACCGGCCTGTTTGCGCTGGCTCTCATGGGCTTGGTCGGCTATCAACTCCAGCGTCTGCGCAGCAAGCTCAGGGAAAAGGTCTTCGGCGCGAAGCTGGCGCTGCGGCTGGTGGTGTTCTTCACGCTGATCGCGGTGCTGCCGGGAGTGCTGGTATATGTCGTGTCGGTGGGCTTTCTGGGCAAGAGCATCGAGTCGTGGTTCGATGTGCGCGTCGAAAAGGCGCTGGAGGGCGGCCTCAACCTTGGGCGCAGCGGTCTCGACAACAGCCTGAACGAGCTGACGAAGAAGGCCCAGTTCATCGCGCTGTTGCTGGCCGAGAAGCCGTTGGGACAATACCAGCGCACACTCGACCAACTGGTGGACGAGAAGGTGGCGCAGGAGGCGGCGCTGTTCTCCGCCAAGGGCAACCTGATTTCGTTCTCGACCACCGGCGCGGCATTAATGCCGGACATGCCCGATGTGGAATTGCTGCGCCAGACGCTGGAGCGTGGCGAGTATTCGGTGATCGACACCTTGCCGAACAAGGGGCTGACGCTACGCACGCTGTCGGTGGTGAATTCCAATGCCCATCCGGGGGCGCGTTACGTGTTGCAGTTCACCCAGCCGGTGCCCAAGCAGATCGAAGCCGATGCCGAGACCGTGCAGGCGGTGTATCGCGACTATCAGGAATTGACTCTGTCCCGTCTCGGCCTGAAGCGGCTTTATGCGATCACGCTCACCCTGTCGTTGCTGGTGGTGTTGTTGACGGCGGTGTCGATGGCGTTCTTCATCAGCGAACGGCTGGGCGCCTCGCTGGAGGCGCTGGCCGAAGGCACGCGCGCAGTGGCGCAAGGCGATTTCACCGGCCAGTATCCGATCCAGAGCAGCGACGAACTGGGCGCGTTGACCGGGTTGTTCAACCAGATGACCAGGCAGTTGCATGAGGCGAAACAGGCCAGCGAGCAGCAGCAGCGCGAGGTCGAGGGGGCCAGGGGATATCTCGAAAGCGTACTGACGCACCTGTCGTCCGGGGTGCTGGCGCTGGACCAGGAATTTCATTTGCGTTCGGCGAATACCAGTTCGGCGCAGATCCTCGGCGCGCCGTTGCAGGAGATGCAGCGGCTGTCGCTGGCGCAGATCGCCGAAAAGCACGGTCTGCTGGCTTCGTTTTGCCACACCATCACCGAGGCATTCGACAAGGCCGGCAACGGCGAGTGGCAGCGGCAGATCGAGCGTATGGGCAGAAATGGCAACCAGATTCTGTTGATGCGCGGCACGCGATTGCCGCAAGGCGGCGAAGCCGGTTATGTGGTGGTGTTCGACGACATCAGTCACCTGTTGCAGGCCGAGCGTCAAGCGGCCTGGGGCGAAGTGGCGCGGCGGTTGGCGCACGAGATCAAAAATCCGCTGACGCCGATCCAACTGTCGGCGGAACGTCTGCAGCACAAGCTCAGCGACAAGCTCGACGAGCGCGACGCGCAGTTGCTGCAGCGCGCCACGCAGACTATCGTCAGCCAGGTCGGGGCGATGAAGAACATGGTCGGCGACTTCGCCAACTACGCGCGCGGCCCGGCATTGCGGCTGACCCGGCTGGATATGCATCAGCTAATCCGCGAGGTGCTGGGCCTGTACGAGGCCAACAGCATACCCATCGCGCTGAAGCTGGAGGCCGGACGCAGCGAGGTCAACGGCGATGCGACGCGATTGCGCCAGGTCATCCACAATCTGTTGCTGAATGCGCAGGATGCGCTACAGGGGCAAGCGCAGCCGCAAATTGCGGTCAGCACTCAGACGCAGGGTGAAGAGGTTTTGCTGCAGGTCGAGGACAACGGCGCGGGCTTTCCGCAAAGCGTGTTGGCGCGGGCTTTCGAGCCCTATATGACGACCAAGTCCAAGGGGACAGGTTTGGGATTGGCAATTGTGAAAAAGATCGTTGAGGAGCATGGCGGGCGTATCGCCATCGCGAATGGTGAAAATGGCGGAGCGCGGATCGATATTGCGCTGCCGCTGGTTGAGGAGGCTTAATGGCTAGCAAACAAATTTTGGTGGTGGATGACGAAGTCGGCATCCGCGAATTGTTGTCGGAGATTCTGTTCGACGAAGGTTATGAGGTGCATCTGGCGGAGAATGCCGCGCAGGCGCGCGCCTTCCGCAACGAGCGCGAGCCGGATCTGGTGCTGCTGGACATCTGGATGCCGGAAACGGATGGCGTGGCGCTGCTCAAGGAGTGGGTCGAGCATGATCTGCTGACGATGCCGGTGGTGATGATGTCGGGCCACGGCACGATAGAGACCGCGGTCGAGGCGACGCGCATCGGCGCGGTCGATTTCTTGGAAAAGCCGATCGCGTTGCAGAAGCTGCTGAGCACGATCGCCAAGGCAATCAAGGAAGGCGCGCCCAAGCTGCCTGCATCCGGGTCGCAGCCGCCGGTCCAGAAGATCGAACTGGACGTCGGCGGGCAGACGCAGCAGTTCTCGCTGTCGCTGGACTTGCCGCTGCGCGACGCGCGGGAGCATTTCGATGCGGTCTACTTTGAGTATCACCTGCGGAAGGAGGCCGGCAACGTCTCCCGGGTGGCGGAAAAGGTCGGCTTGGAGCGCACCCATCTTTATCGCAAGCTGAAGCAACTGGGCATTCGCTTCGCCAGAAAGGGCGGAGAAGACGACATTCAATGAGGTTGGGATCCGCCGGGGGCTGCGGTTGCCCAAATCCGGGGGCTGCGGCATAATTGCCGACCCAGAATTTAATTTTCATTATTAATCCAACAAATAACCCATCCCGCAGGGATGTTTAGGAGACGAGAGCAATGGCTGCGACACGTAACGTAACCCCACCCAAGTACAACGACATTACTGGCGCGATTCGCATGCTGGCCGTAGATGCCGTGCAAAAAGCCAACTCCGGCCACCCGGGTGCGCCTATGGGCATGGCGGAAATCGCCGACGTGCTGTGGAATCGCCATTTGCGCCACAACCCGGCAAACCCGAAGTGGCCGGATCGCGATCGCTTCATCCTGTCCAACGGACACGGCTCGATGCTGGTCTATGCGTTGCTGCACCTGTCCGGCTACGACCTGCCGATCGAAGAGCTGAAGCGCTTCCGCCAGATGCATTCCAAGACTCCGGGTCACCCCGAGTACGGCTACACCCCCGGCGTTGAAACCACCGGCGGTCCGCTGGGCCAAGGCATCACCAACGCGGTGGGCATGGCGATGGCAGAGAAGCTGCTGGCTGCCGAGTTCAACAAGCCCGGCCACGAGATCGTCAATCACAACACCTACGTGTTTCTTGGTGACGGCTGCATGATGGAAGGCATCTCGCACGAAGCCTGTGCGCTGGCTGGCACTTGGGGTCTGGGCAAGCTGACCGCATTCTGGGACGACAACAATATCTCCATCGACGGTCACATCGACGGCTGGTACACCGACGACACCGCCAAGCGTTTCGAAGCTTACGGCTGGCACGTCATCGCCAATGTGCAGGGTCATGATTCCGAGGCAGTTGACGCCGCGATCAAGGCTGGTCATGCGGTTACCGACAAGCCGACACTGATCTGCTGCAAGACCGTTATCGGTGCAGGCTCTCCGAACAAGGAAGGCACGCACGACGTGCACGGCGCAGCGCTGGGCGATGCCGAAGTCGCCGCGACCCGCGAGCACATCGGCTGGAAGTATCCTCCGTTCGAAATCCCGGCTCACGTGTACGAAGCATGGGATGCCCGCACCAAGGGCGAAGGTTTGGAAAAGCTGTGGAACAACAAGTTCGCCGAGTACAAGGCCGCTTTCCCAGCCGAGGCCGCCGAGTTCGAGCGTCGTATCAACAAGCAGTTGCCTGCCAACTGGGCTGCCCACGCCGCCGAGTTCATCGCCAAGACCAACGAGAAGGCAGAGACCATCGCCACTCGCAAAGCTTCGCAGAACGCGATCAACGGTTTGCAGCCTGCGTTGCCCGAGTTCCTGGGCGGTTCCGCCGACCTGACCGGTTCAAACCTGACCAACTGGACAGGCGCACACCATGTCAGCGGCAAGAAGCCGGGCAACTACATTAGCTACGGCGTGCGCGAGTTCGGCATGTCGCACATCATGAACGGCATGGCGTTGCACGGCGGCTTCCTGCCGTTCGGCGGCACCTTCCTGATGTTCTCTGAGTACGCACGCAATGCGTTGCGCATGTCGGCACTGATGAAGCAGCGCGTGATCTATGTGTTCACCCACGACTCCATCGGTCTGGGCGAAGACGGCCCGACGCACCAGCCGGTCGAGCAGACTGCCACGCTGCGTTACATCCCGAACATGGAAGTATGGCGTCCGTGCGACACCGTCGAATCCGCCGTGGCATGGGTTGCTGCAGTCGAGCGTAACGACGGCCCGTCCAGCCTGATTTTCAGTCGTCAGAACCTGACGTTCCAGAAGCGCGACGAAGCGCAGATCGCCGCAATCCGCAAGGGCGCATACGTGCTGTCCGAAGCCGCAGGCGGCAAGCCGCAGGCTGTGATTATTGCAACCGGCTCCGAAGTGTCGCTGGCGCTGAGCGCACAAGCCGCACTGGCTGCCGAAGGCATCAACGTACGCGTGGTATCGATGCCGTCGACCAACGTGTTCGACAAGCAGGATCAGGCTTACAAGGACAGCGTGCTGCCGAAGGGCGTGAAGCGCGTCGCGGTCGAAGCAGGCGTGACCGGCGGCTGGTACAAGTATGTACTGGACGGCGCAGTGGTCGGCATGGACACCTTCGGCGAGTCCGCTCCGGCACCGGAACTGTTCAAGCACTTCGGCTTCACCACAGACAATGTCGTCAAAGCAGTTAAGGGCGTTCTGTAAGGGATTTTGACGACATTGCGGCGGAGGCTAACATGAGCGGGCGAATGTTAAGGAGCAACGCTCCGGCCAAAGCCAAAATGTGGTCAAGGCCGTGAAGAGCGTGCTGTAAAAAGTTTTTAATTACTAAACGGGAGAAAACAATGGCTATCAAAGTTGGTATCAATGGTTTTGGTCGTATCGGCCGCATGGCGTTCCGCGCAATCGCGAAGGACTTCCCCGAGCTGGAAGTGGTCGCGATCAACGACCTGCTGGAGCCGGATTACCTGGCCTACATGCTGAAGTACGACTCCGTGCATGGCAATTTCAAGGGCGACATCGTCGTCGAGGGCAACAACCTTGTGGTCAGCGGAAAGACCATCCGTCTGACCGCAGAGCGCGACCCTGCCAACCTGAAGTGGAACGAAGCAGGCGCCGATATCGTGATCGAGTGCACAGGCTTCTTCCTGACCGACGAGTCCTGCCAGGCCCACATCAAGGCAGGCGCCAAGAAGGTCGTGATGTCCGCACCGAGCAAGGACAAGACCCCGATGTTCGTGTACGGCGTGAACCACAGCACCTACGCCGGCCAGATCATCGTGTCCGCCGCTTCCTGCACCACCAACTGCCTGGCGCCAGTTGCCAAGGTGTTGAACGACAACTGGGGCATAAAGCGCGGCCTGATGACCACCGTGCACGCCGCCACCGCGACCCAGAAGACCGTTGACGGCCCGTCCATGAAGGACTGGCGCGGCGGCCGCGGCATCCTGGAAAACATCATCCCGTCCTCCACTGGCGCCGCCAAGGCTGTGGGCGTGGTGTTGCCCGAACTGAACGGCAAGCTGACCGGCATGGCATTCCGCGTGCCGACTTCCGACGTCTCCGTGGTTGACCTGACCGTCGAGCTGAACAAGGAAGCCAAGTACGCAGATATCTGCGCCGCGATGAAGGCCGCTTCCGAATCCGGCCCGATGAGCAAGACGCTGGGCTACACCGACGAGAAGGTGGTCTCCACCGACTTCCGCGGTTGTAGCTATTCGTCGATCTTCGACGCCGAAGCCGGCATCGCGCTGGACGGCACCTTCGTCAAGGTGGTTTCCTGGTACGACAACGAGTACGGTTACACCTGCAACATGCTGCGTTTCGTGCAACACGTCGCCAAGTAATACGTTCCGCAAAGGGCTGGCTAGCGCCGGCCCTTTCAGCTTTTAAAGTCTGCAACAAGGAAAAATCATGTCTGTTATCAAAATGACCGATCTGGATCTGAAGGGCAAGCGTGTCCTGATCCGTTCCGATCTCAACGTGCCCGTTAAGGATGGCAAGGTGACCTCCGACGCACGTATCACCGCCTCGATGGCGACCATCAACGCCGCACTGAAGGCAGGCGCACGCGTAATGGTGACTTCCCATCTGGGTCGTCCGGAAGAAGGCGTGTACTCGGAAGAGAATTCGCTGAAGCCGGTGGCCGACACCATCGCCAATAAGCTGGGCAAGCCTGTGCGCCTGATCCGCGACTGGATCGACGGCGGCTTTGATGTCGCCGAAGGCGAACTGGTGCTGCTGGAGAACTGCCGCTTCAACAAGGGCGAGAAGAAGAGCAACGACGAGTTGTCGAAGAAATATGCCGCCCTGTGCGACGTGTTCGTGATGGACGCATTCGGTACCGCGCACCGCGCAGAGGCTTCGACGCACGGCGTGGCGAAGTTCGCACCTGTTGCTGCCGCAGGCATTCTGCTGACCGAAGAACTGGAAGCGTTGACCAAGGCATTGTTGAGCCCGGCGCGTCCTATGGTTGCCATCGTCGGCGGCTCCAAGGTTTCGACCAAACTGACCGTGCTGGAATCGTTGTCCGAGAAGTGCGAACAGCTGGTGGTTGGCGGCGGCATTGCCAACACATTCCTGAAGGCCGTCGGCAAGAACGTCGGCAAGTCTCTGTGCGAAGACGACCTGGTTCCGACCGCGCAGGCGCTGATGAGCAAGATGCAGGCTCGCGGTGCGTCCATTCCGGTCGCCGTCGATGTGGTGGTCGGCAAGAAGTTCGACGCCAATGAGCCGGCCGTGCTGAAGGATGCGGGCGACGTGGCCGACGACGACATGATCTTCGACATTGGTCCGAAGTCCGCACAAGAACTCGCCGACATCATCATGAAGGCAGGCACCGTGGTGTGGAACGGCCCGGTCGGCGTGTTCGAATTCGACCAGTTCGGCGAAGGCACCAAGACCATCGCCAAGGCAATCGCGGAAACCAGCGCATTCACCCTGGCTGGCGGCGGCGACACCATCGCGGCAATCCAGAAGTACGACATCTTCGACAAGGTGTCCTACATTTCCACCGCTGGCGGTGCATTCCTGGAATTTCTCGAAGGCAAGACCTTGCCTGCCGTGGCGATTCTGGAAGAGCGCGCCAAACAGTAAAGCAGAACAGTGCCCTGCATTCCCGATGGAGAGATAGGGATGCAGGGCAGAACAATAGATTCAACAAGGAAATCATGCTGCGTAGAACAAAAATAGTCGCAACGCTGGGGCCGGCCTCCAGCGATCAGAAAGTACTGGAGCAGATGATCCGTGCCGGAGTCGATCTGGTGCGGATGAATTTCTCGCACGGCTCGGCGCAGGATCACATGAAGCGCGCAGAGACCGTTCGTGCGGCGGCCGCCGCTGTCGGCCGCACCGTCGGTATTCTGGCCGACCTGCAAGGCCCGAAAATCCGCGTGCGCAAATTCGAGAACGACAAGATCACCCTGAACAAGGGCGACACCTTCATTCTCGATGCCACGCTGGACGGCTTGGGTAATCAGGAGCGCGTGGGTCTGGATTACAAGGAGTTGCCGAACGACGTGGAGGTCGGCACCGTGTTGTTACTCAACGACGGCATGCTGGAATTCCACGTCACCGGCGTCAAGGGACCCGAGGTTCATTGCGTGGTCGTTCGCGGCGGCGTGCTGTCCAACAACAAGGGCATCAACCGCAAGGGCGGCGGACTCACCGCCCCCGCGCTGACCGACAAGGACAAGGAAGACATCAAGACGGCCGCGCTGATCAAGGCGGACTATCTGGCGGTGTCGTTCCCGCGCACTGGCGACGACATGCGCCTGGCGCGCGAGCTGATGCATGCGGCCGGGGGCAAGAGTCTGCTGATGGCCAAAATCGAGCGAGCCGAAGCGATCCCGGTGCTGGGCGACATCATCGACGCATCCGATGCGATCATGGTGGCGCGCGGCGACCTGTCTGTGGAAGTCGGCGATGCTGCCGTGCCGGGCTTGCAGAAACGCATGATCAAGATGGCCCGCGCGAAGAACCGTTTGGTAATCACCGCGACGCAGATGATGGAGTCGATGATCACGGCGCCTATTCCGACCAGAGCGGAAGTGTCCGACGTTGCCAACGCGGTGCTGGACGGTACCGATGCGGTAATGCTGTCGGCGGAAACCGCCGTCGGCGACTATCCGGTGGAAACCATCGAGGCGATGGCGCGCATCTGCCTGAAGGCCGAAGGCGAGAGCGAGAATGGCATGGCAGACTGCCGCATGGCATCGGAGAAGTTTGTGCGCATCGACCAGTCGATCGCAATCTCCGCCTTGTTCGCCGCATCGCACCTGAAGGTGAAGGCCATCGTCGCGCTGACCCAGTCGGGTTCCACGCCGTTGTGGATGTCGCGCGTTAACGCGGGCGTGCCTATCTTCGCGTTGACCCCGCTGCCGGAGACCTTGAGCAAGGTGACGCTGTTCAGCGGCGTGCACCCGATCAACTTCAGCACCACGGCGCATGAAGCAACCCAGGCATTGCTCGAAGCCGAAGCGGCGCTGGTGAATCTGAAGCTGGTGGAAGACGGCGATTTGATCGTCATGACCATAGGCGAAGCGGTCGGCAAGTCCGGCCACACCAACACCATGAAGATCGTGCGCGTGGGCGACCATCGCAACACTTGATAACCGTAGGGGCGCGGCGAGCCGTGTCTCTGCAAATTTTGATTTTTACTCAGGAGGAATAAATGGCACTCGTATCCCTACGTCAACTTCTCGATCATGCGGCAGAAAACAGCTACGGCTTGCCCGCGTTCAACGTCAACAACCTGGAACAGGTCAAGGCCATCATGGAAGCGGCCGATGAAACCAACAGCCCGGTGATCATGCAAGGCTCTGCCGGCGCGCGCAAATATGCGGGCGAACCGTTCCTGCGCCACCTGATCGAAGCTGCGGTCGAGATGTACCCGCACATCCCGGTCGTGATGCACCAGGACCACGGCGCATCGCCGGCAGTCTGCATCAACGCGATCAAGTCCGGCTTCTCCAGTGTGATGATGGACGGCTCGCTGATGACCGACGGCAAGACGCCTTCCAGCTTCGAATACAACGTCAACGTGACTCGTAGCGTCGTTGAAATGTCCCACGCAGTCGGCGTTTCCGTCGAAGGTGAACTGGGCTGCCTAGGTTCTCTCGAATCCGGCCACGGCGAAAAGGAAGACGGCCACGGCGCCGAAGGCGTTCTGTCCCACGACCAACTGCTGACCGACCCGAACGAAGCAGCAGAGTTCGTCAAGGCCACCCAGGTTGACGCACTGGCAATCGCCATCGGCACCAGCCACGGCGCGTACAAGTTCACCAAGCCGCCCACAGGCGACACCTTGGCAATCAGCCGCATCAAGGAAATCCACGCCCGCATCCCCAACACCCACCTGGTGATGCACGGTTCGTCTTCCGTTCCGCAAGAATGGTTGGCCATCATCAACGAATTCGGCGGCCAAATGCCACAGACCTACGGCGTGCCGGTCGAAGAGATCGTTGAAGGCATCAAGCATGGCGTACGCAAGGTGAACATCGACACCGACCTGCGCATGGCTTCCACCGGCGCAACCCGCCGCTATCTGGCGCAAAACCCCAAGGACTTCGACCCGCGCAAGTTCCTGGCCGAAACCACCAAGGCGATGAAGGCGATCTGCAAGGCTCGCTACGAAGCATTCGGCGCGGCTGGCCAAGCCGGCAAGATCAAGCCGATCGCACTGGACGCGATGGCGATGCGTTACATCAAGGGCGAGCTGAACGCGATCGTGAAGTAATTATCGCTTCAGGCAGCAAACAAAAAAGCGACCGTTGGGTCGCTTTTTTGTTGTGTAATGAACCGCTACTTCCATTCAGATGGGGCGGCTGTATCACAAGCGTCGTTGTTTTCGTGCCATTGCCTTAAACCGTTTTCTTGAATGGTTAAGCAACCGTTGCCTTCCTGTCTTGTCCCTGCAACAGGGGTGGCGGTCAAAGTAAAGGTTTGCCCGACGCCACTGAGTACAAGATCATACATATCATCCGAGGTTTTTGAGCCGGTTTTGCCAAGACCGCCGGAAGCCGTGCCATTGTAGGCAGTGGCCACATTAGGACTGTATGCACTGGAGTTAAGATAAATCTTCTCCTGTAGGCTGGCCATTTCCAATAATTCGGTTTGTGCGGCGGAGCGAGCGCCTCGTATCATATAGCTGTTGTAACTGGGCATTGCGATGGCGGCGAGGATGCCGACTATCATCATTGCAACCAATAATTCAATCAGGCTAAAACCATTGATATGGTGAGATTTCATTGCGGATCCTTTTATGGTTGAACGGTATGTAGTTCAAGAAAGTTGGCTGCACACCGCTATAGTTATTCTCTGATCAGTTCTTTCCAGGATATTCGCCGGTACCCAAGCGAATTTTGATTAAGAAGCCCACCGCTGCCGCTACCGCCAGCGGTATTGGCGGTAGTAGAGTTGGTAACGCTCGTGCCGTCGCCTAGAGTGGTGGAGCCGCCAGCAGTAGCAGAGCCAGTCGCAGTGCTGCCATCGGCATGGGTAACAGTGGTGCTGACTGCCCCGGTCGCCGAGTCGATGACATGCACGACCGTGCCGTTTATACCCGCAGGGAAGTGGGTAGTGATGGTTGTGACAGTGCCATTTGCATTCGCGATTTTCTGGATGATGTCTCTGGAGCCATCTACATAAGTGATGGTCGTGGTTTCGCCGGAAGTAACCACGCTAGTGACGGTGCCACCCGATCCACTCAGGCTACCGATCTTAGGGTCGGTGGAACCTGCGGCCGGGGTAGACGCGCTTGTGGTGCCGTCATCAGGCCCCGGGGTTTTGGTCCAGGTCGAAGAGTCGAAACACAAGCCGTCAGGATGGTGCCAGTAGGTGTTGTATTCTGCCAACACATAGTCTTTGAAGAGCGCAGACTTGACCCGCCAGCCGTATTCGGGGCGACTCAGATGATCGTTCAACTCGATAGCGCTGTTGGGCGTAGTGTCTCGGATGATCTGTATGGTCAAGGCGCCCCCGTGCCGCAGGCCGACTGCCGTAGCCGGGGTGGTTGAAGAAGACCAGCCTTTTGTCGCGGGGCCGTCTAGCGGATAGCCGAGCGTTGCATCGTTGGCAGGAGCTTTGACAGGACGGTACATATTGCCGTCAGTCGAACCGGCAGCATCCCAGACGCACCAAGGGGTAGTCGGGAGGAGGCCGACACGCACATCGCCATTACCCCACCAATTCTTGGCGGTAAGTGCGTCGATCGGCATGTTGATAGCTAAGCTACCGATGTATTTCGGGCCTGTGGTCAAACCATCTCCCGTCGAGGCCGGATTGCGGTTGTAAGTGGGCAAGGTCGCCAAATCCAGAGTGGCGGAAGCGGTGTAATTTTTGATGCTGACGTAACCAAAATCGACATTCTGCAGGTAGGCTGCATTGCCGATGTGCAGCTTTACCGCCGGGTTCAGGTATTGGTTATGTATGATCACCTTGAAGTTCTGCGAAGTGCTGGGTACGGCACGCGAAAGGTTAAACGAGGTCGTGCTGGCGTTCAGCATGTTTACCCCGGTGACATCATACTTGTCGTCGTATTGGTGAACGTGCGTGTCGTATTTGCACCCGGAGGCACAGGTGTCGCCGGATGTGCCGCCATCCGTACCGCCGCTGAATGCAGTAGTGGAAAGCGCAGGTGCGAGATCGCTCCAGCCGGTGCCGGGCGTACCTGCGGTGCCGCCCGCCGTGGCGGTGGTGGAGTACGTCACAGATCCCCATCTGGAATTAGGCGAGCCAACGGATACGGTCTTGCCGTTGGGATTGCCGGAGGTATCCACCAGACAAACCACCTTATTGGTTTGAGTTGCGCAGGTCGGCGTGATGGGATCGCCGCCGACATATGCCCTCACAGTGCTGCCGGTGCCGATGGCAGAAACGACAGCAGTGACTGCTTGCGCAGGGCTTTTATCTTTGCCTACAGTAAGGTCGTTGTTAGTCCATACGACAGTAGAGCCTACTCTGATTGCATCAGAGCTTCCAAGGTCGTTATTTATCTTGGCACTGTTGGAGGAGCTGGTAGTGCCGCTGCCACCAAAGGTGATCAGCCCGGTCGGATAAATACCCGCCGTGCCCGGTGTGCCGGAGGAAGTGCCGGGAAGTATCGTGATGGTTTTGCCGTTAAAGCTGGCGCCGGAGGGGGCCGTGAGGGTGATTGTGCTGCCGGATCTCGTGGCGGTGTAAATGCCGGTCACCTTGGTGGTGATGATATCGGCGTTGGTGGAAGTCGCCGAACCGTTGGTGATGTCCGCGACGGTCAGCGCGGGAACGATGGTCACGCCGTCTACCTGTATACCGCCCAGCGTGGCAGGAAGCGTGCTGCCTGTGCTGCCCACAGTGATGGTGGCGGTAGCCTTGGCGCTTGCAGTGACAGCACCGAAATAAATATCTTCGTCGAAGTGACCGCCGGATACGCCAGTTCCGACTGGAGCTGTAACAGGGAGGGTAATGTCCGGATTGGTGTTGAATAGAGTCGTGAAGAGGGCAGTTAATTTTACCAGAGTAGGCTGCGATTGCACGCCGCGTGACACCCACTTGCCGACCTCTATGCCGTCCACGTTGGGAGTTGTAATCGGGGTGCCAGCCGTTTGCGTTACGGCAACGACTTCGGCATCTGTGGCCGTGTAATGAATCCGGTCATCGACGGTAATGGTGCTATTGCCATCCAAGTCCATGAATGGATCGACGCTGCCGCCCGTCGTTGCTTCCAGAGCCATCTGCCAGTTCTCGCCCCAGACGTAGGTGGTGGTGTTGGGTACGAGGTAGCTGATGGTTGGGTTGTAGGTGGAGAAATAGTAGCGACCACTGGAAATAAAGCTGCCTTCGCCCACTACACGCTCGCCGCCTACAGGCAAAGCAACTTTCCAGCCTTTGTTTCCTCCCGTTGCCCAATTGGGTGGCGTGTTGGTTACCCTGCGCACACGGGTTTCGTTGGTGGGGCACGGAGGATCGCTGGGCACGCCGGAAGTGCTGTAGCAGCGTTCCGTCAATACGGGTTGGACTAGCGTAGTGTTGCTTGCTGGAGCGCCATCCCAGATGCCGTAGACATAAAATGTGGAAGTGTCGCCCAAGTCTCCCGTGGGCGAGATGCCGGTCGTAGGTTGCGTACCGGTAAGAATGGCACCGGTGGCAAAATTGACCACATAGCCGACACCTGATGGGTGGGGAATGGCAGCAGGCGTGGCGGTAATTGGCTGTTTCGGAGAAGTGACATGCAAAACGCTGGCGCTCCAAGAAGAAGGATCTGCGTTGGATAAATCGAATTTCCACATGGTGCCATTCAAATCGCCCGCATAAACGCGATCTACATAACCGTCGGAGTTGCTATCGAATGACAGAGTGTTGAACAGGCCATTGGGACTCAGTGCAGTACCGTCCGATACGGCGGTGCCGGTGGTGTTTGTGGCGGTGCCGTCGGCCTTGATCGACCTGACCAGGCGGCCATTTTCTGCATTGATGATGTACAGGTAGGCTTGATAATCGCCGCCGTTGTTATAGCCATTGCCAATGATGACGACCTTCAGCGGGCTACCGCCATTGTTGATGGTTCTGATTTGCGGCGTGCCATAGGTATAACCAAGATTGCTATAGGCAGAGGCATTGCTTGTGCCATCATCATTTTGCGGTGTGGCGTAGTTAATTTTGGTGGGCGTAATTTCCCAAATCGCTTTATCGGCAACCTGTTGATTTGAGGTGGCGGCTAAGCCGGAACTGCCGTCAATATTCAGGGCATACAGACCTTTGCCGCCCGCGCCTAAAGCGCCAACCAGGATACGCGTGTTGACTCCGGAAATGGAGGCATTGCCTATCGCAATTTGGCCGTCTACAAAATAATCATGAGTATAGGGATTTGCAGCCAAAGCCTTCATTTTGGACAGCAGCATGGAAGGCACATAAGCCCAGCGTTCCGAACCATCGGTAGCATTGATGGCATGCAGCATGCCATCGTTGGCGCCGACAAAAACCGTAGGATTGGTGGCGTCAGCCAAATAGAAAGGTTTTGAATGGATGATGTCGCCAAGAACGGTGGGGGTGGTGGAGTTTCCCTGTGGGATGAGGCGCTGGCGCAGTGTAGTGGCCCCTTCGTTGCTATGGTCGCCGCGGAGAAAATTTACAATTTGTGTGCTGGTGTAAGAAACCGTGTTGACGGTAGTGCCCAATGTACCTTGTTGGGTGGCAGATAAACTGGCGGAAAGGAACGGTACCCTGGTGCCGTCGTCCTTCATGGTGCCAATGAATCGTCCGGTGCTGAAGTGCTGGGTTTCAATATGTCCCGCTATGCCGCCGGCCCACCTTTCGGCAACGATGTTCAGGACGCCATCCGCACTTACTGGATAGGCATACATGTTGCCGCTCCAGTGCTCCTTTTCAAACTCCGTGCGGAATATTGTTTCGTTGCCGCTGGTTAACGTGCCATTGGTTGCAACCTCCTGGCCCAGGTAACCGGTGGGTTGAGATTGCGGGTTGAATGCGGTAATGGCAAATGCAGCTTTGATAAAAGCGGCCATCAAGCCCAAAAAGACAAATATGCCTAGCGTATGCACCGGTTGAATTTTGTCTAATATGCGTCGTGACATGTTGAGCTCCTATTTAAGCGGTACGGCGTAATAAACCTGAACAAATTTGGTGGCACCGCGCCCCCCTTCGCCGCGCGCGGTAATCAAATAGGTGTGTACACAATCAAAGTTGTGTTCATTGCTGGGATCGAAGCAATCGAGTCCCACACCAGCCAATGGCGAGGCATTGGTGGAGACATAGCCAATTGTGTATGGATCGGTGATGGCAAACGGATCGAAAGGGGTG
The DNA here is from genome assembly GCA_001801085.1 of Gallionellales bacterium GWA2_60_142. Lineage (GTDB taxonomy): Bacteria > Pseudomonadota > Gammaproteobacteria > Burkholderiales > Gallionellaceae > Gallionella. The sequence goes on from MGWR01000053.1 coordinate 22,858, forward strand.
GGGACCGCACTTGCTGAAGGTGTGGCTGCGGCATTGGTCTCCAACCATTGCTCGGCAGCAATCACAGCCGTTTCGGCATTGTTCATCGCCATATTTTCAAATTGCAAATTGCCGGCCAATTTATATTGAGTGTCCGAGATATTCATTGCCGTTATGCCAAGCAACATCAGGATGATCAGGATGATCAGGCTAATGACTAGGGCAGAGCCGGATTGCTTGCCAGTGGGAGACAGAGACCTTGCGGTTGCCCTTAACCCGTATTCGCTTTGTTCGGCGTGCGGTAAAGCAACGCAATGCAGATAGCTGTCCGGCGCTATCGCGATAGCGCCCCAGCTTCCAGATTCCTGTTTTCGATCCGTTAATTGCATGATGTAGCCATCCTCAATTTCGAAAATTTCGCAGTTGCACGACAGAGGTGAAAACCTGGCGGCGGAAACTGTCATTTACCGGACCGTAAAGCCGATTGCTCAAAGTATAGGTATTGGTATTGCTGTATCCGTTTTCGGCCAGGGTGTTGCGTGCGAGTAACCAGATGCGTACCGAGCTTACCTTGTCCCAGTCTGTGGCTCCTGTTGCGCTGTGGCTGCCACTGATATTGTTGGCGGTGAAATATTGCGTAGTTCCGTCCGTATTGGTAATGCCATATTCAAATTGCATTTGTTCGATGCCACTGACCATCATTTCGTCGACCATGGCATTGCCGTCCAGGGCAATCCTCCGCAATGCCGGGATTGCCGAGTTGTTATCGGAGCTGCCTATGTAATAAACATAAACTTGTAGTGCGAAGTTTTCAGTGCCGGTTATAACGGCAGCAGGTAGCGCGGATCCCTGCAGCATGTTTATGCTGGAATAAGAGCTGCGCAAATAGATCGTATTGGCGTCCGCATCGGCCGTTAATGTCGGGGCTCCGGCTGCGCGACGGATGACCAGCATATCTCCTTGCCGATAGGTCTTGGGGGAGCTAGCACCAGAGATGCAGTTGCCAGTAAACGGATTGTCCGTGCTATCGCCATTGCTATCGTTGCTCCCCCAAACTCTTTGGCGAAAGTTTTTTGCGAAGCTGCCGGCGACACCACATTCGTTGGTAATAGTGGGGGTCGTCCAGCCGGCGGATTCAGGCGCCACCGGGGTATAGCCGTGATAACCGGCATGACGCAGTTCGCGCTTGAGCTGGTCTAGTGCATAGCGGCCATTGCTTTGTAACTCGGACGTGCGCTCGTTGGTTTTGCTGCTTTGCGAATTGCTGACCAGTACGCCGGTTAATGCCGCGACGACCAGCAGGCCGATGGTGATCGAGATCATCATTTCAATGAGGGTGAACCCAGCTATAGTCTTGATGCGGCGGGGCAAGCGGATAGTAATTTTGTCAGGCGCGTTCATGGCATCAATTGCTTATGGTTCGTGTGGCAGTGTAGGAAAAGGTCTCACCATGGCTGGTCTTATTCGAGCTACGGTCGGTCCAATTGATTACGATGCTGTAAGTACTCGGGTTACCTGCGGTTGTCTGTGTGATTTGCCAAGTCGCTTGCGGCAGCAGGCTGCCAATGGCGATTCCCCATTGGCTCAAGTCCCAGCTTGCCAAGTCGGTGGAATTGCAGACGGTCGTGGCGCAATTGGTGGCAGCTACGCTGGGTACACTGGTTAGAGCCAGCGCATAATTTCCTGCAACGGCAGCAACTTTGTTTACTTCCATGCGTTCCGAAATATCCGAGGCCAGAAAGACCGCCTGTGTGCGGAACTGTCCACTTTGCCCCGTGCGCAGGGCATACATTTGCAGTCCGGCAGTGCCGAGTAGCGCAGTGGCAATAATGACCAAGGTGATCAGCACTTCCAACATGGAGAAACCACGCTGGGATGCGCTGATGACAGGGAGATGTGAATGGCTGCGCATGCTTGCACCTATGGGTTGGAGACGGAGATGTTGCCGGTTGCTGCAACATTGGCTGTTCTGGATTTTGCTCCTGAAGCCAAATTTAGCGTGCCAAGACCGCCTGTTCCGTTCGGATTAAAACGAATGGAGGTTGCACTGCCGGTGAGTACGAAGTTTGCGTTGATGGTTTGATGCGCAGTTATCGGGTTAGGATTGGCTGCGGTGCCGGTATCGCACGTGTTATTGGGTTCGCTGTCCTGGCAAATCAGCCAGCCGTTGTTCCAGTTGTTTCCGCAGGCAGTATCGGTGCCGCGAGCGCAAACCAGTATCCATGAATTTCGCTTAATGGCCTCACTGCGCGCGCGATTCATGTCGCTGGTCAGTTGCGACATCGTGGACGTCAGGCGCGTGTTGGCGATGAAATCGCTGAATGAGGGGGCGGCGATGGTCGCCAGTATGGCGGCAATTGCTACGACGATCATCACCTCGATTATCGTTATGCCGGTTTGTCGTTGCATGGATTGCATGATTTCTCCTGAATGCTTGTCGTACTGTAAAAAAGTACTCTGTGTGAGTAAATCGTTGTCCGATATAAGGAGGATTTTTCGGACAGACGGCTGGAATCATGGCGGATTGGGTAGTTTCAACAGCTTCGGCCGGCCTTTGCTTTGGTTGGCGCGGGGACCAAACGAGGTTTCCGGACTTATTCCTTTGGCGCATAGAGCAAGACCACGTCCATGACGAAGGCGACCGCATTGCCATGTATGAGTCCCGGCGCAAAGCGGGCATTCAGGAATTCGCTGCGTGCGCTATCGATAAATGTCTGCGGCAATTCCGATGAGACTGGTTCGGCACGAATCACCTTGCCGTTCTCGTTGATCCACAGGCGCAGAACCAGCTTGCCGCCTTGGGGGAGGTGCTGCAATTCGGGAGGGTCGCCTGGAATGTCCTGAATGATGAAGGGGCGCTCATCAAGTTCGTTGGGGCTGAAATAGGGTAGATCGATGGCCAGTGATAAACCGGTGTTCGACAGGGCGAATTTATTGCCCGGTTTGTCTGTGTTCGTATTGATGTTGGCATCGTTCTGGGAAACGACTTTTTCGACCACGCTCTTTTCATTCGTCGCGACGGGCTGCGTGCCGGGAAGAGTTACCGTCAGCGGGGCTGCACGGTTGGCGGATGCGACTTGTCGTGCTCCAAAAGACGACCATGACAGGGAGGATAGAATGGCCAGATGGACGCTCAGCGACAGGCAAAGAAAAATTGCCAATCGAACATAGGGGTTGGGCCGCAACAAATAATCCATGTGCGTAGCGCAAATATCGAAACCGGGTTCGGGCGGGCTGTACCCGTGCTCTTTCGCATGCTAATGCCTCCAGCGTGGGGCTTCCTGCCTAGGCGGACCGAAGGAAAGGATGGGCGGACCAGCGGCGAGCGTCTACGCGGCTGTGTCGAAGATCGTGGCCTGATGCGGTCGGCTCAGCAAGAACGCCTTGAATGCGGTCGCCGCGCCGGACAGACGTTTCTGGCTGCGGTGAATCACGAACCAGTGGCGCAGCAGCGGGAAGTGTTCGACGTTCAGCACGGACAGGCGTCCAGTCTCCAGTTCCAATTCGATGCTGTGCAGCGACAGGATGCCCAGCCCCATGCCGGCTTGAACTGCCTGTTTAATCGCTTCGTTGGTCTCGACTTCCATGCCGATGCGCGGCTGAATGCGGTGCTGGGCGAAGATGCGTTCCATCGCGCTACGCGTGCCCGAACCCTTCTCGCGCGACAAAAAGGTCTCCTGTGCGAGTTGGTCCAGTCGGACTTGGCCGGTGTCGGCGAGCGGATGGTTGGGCGCGGCGATCACCACCAGCGGGTTGTCCATGAATTGCTCCGCAGTCAGATCCAGTCCTTCCGGAGGCTGGCCCATGATCGCCAGGTCGGTACTGTTGTCGGCAAGCTGTTTGAGCACGGCGTCGCGGTTGGCGACTTGCAGCGTCACATTGATCTTCGGGTGCTGCCGGCAGAACTCCGCCAGCAGTTGCGGGGTGAAGTAGTTCGCGGTGTTGACCACCGATAAGGTCAGCGAGCCCTGTTCCAGCCCTTTCATGTCGGCGAACACCGCCTCCATCTCGGCGAGCTGCTGCAGGATGTTGCGGCTGTAGTGCAGCACCTCGCGTCCGGCCTCGGTCAGGAAGATCTTCTTGCCCATCTGCTCGAACAGCGGCAGGCCGATGTTCTCCTCCAACTGCTTGATTTGCATCGACACTGCCGGCTGCGATAGGTATAGTGCCTCGGCCGCGCGCGAGTAGTTCAGGTGGCTGGCCACCTTTTCGAATACTTGCAACTGGCGTAGCGTGAGATGCAGCATGGTCGGGCGAAATGTCGGGATGCCGCAATTATAGCAAACCATAAGCGCGCCTTATGGTTTGAATAAAAATAATTGACTATCGCTTATGTGATGTCGTCTCTATAGTCACCACCGTTGCAGATAAAAACCAATTTTTAAATACTGGAGAGAAAGTAATGGATCAATCCAATCGTTATTCCGATCTGAGCCTGAAGGAAGAAGACCTGATCAAGGGCGGCAATCACGTTCTTTGCGCCTACATCATGAAGCCGAAGGCTGGCTACGGTTTCCTGGAAGTGGCTGCACACGTCGCCGCCGAATCCTCTACCGGCACCAACGTCGAAGTTTCCACTACCGACGAATTCACCAAGGGCGTGGACGCTCTGGTATACGAGATCAACGAAGAGACCGGTCTGGTCAAGATCGCTTACCCGGTTCCGCTGTTCGACATCAACATCATCGACGGTCGCGCGATGATCGCGTCCTTCCTGACGCTGACCATCGGCAACAACCAAGGTATGGGTGACTGCGAATACCTGAAGATGCACGACTTCTACCTGCCGCCTAAATACCTGCGCCTGTTCGACGGCCCTACCGTCAACATCGTGGACATGTGGCGTGCCTTGGGGCGTCCGGTTGTGGACGGCGGCTACATCGCCGGCACCATCATCAAGCCGAAGCTGGGTCTGCGTCCGGAGCCGTTCGCGAAGGCTGCTTACCAGTTCTGGCTGGGCGGCGACTTCATCAAGAACGACGAGCCGCAAGGCAACCAGCCGTTCTGCCCGCTGAAGAAGGTGATCCCGCTGGTCGTCGACGCGATGAACCGCGCTCAGGACGAGACCGGCGAAGCCAAGATGTTCTCCGCCAACATCACTGCCGATGATCCTGCTGAAATGATTGCTCGTGCCGAGTTCATCCTCGACGCGTTCGGCTTCAACGCTCCGCGCGTCGCCTTCCTGGTGGACGGCTACGTTGCAGGCCCGACTGCTGTGACCGTTGCTCGCCGCAACTTCCCGGCACAGTTCCTGCACTTCCACCGCGCAGGTCACGGCGCTGTGACATCTCCCCAGTCCAAGCGCGGCTACACCGCGTTCGTACACTGCAAGATGACCCGTCTGATCGGAGCATCCGGCATGCACGTTGGCACCATGGGTTACGGCAAGATGGAAGGCGAGTCTTCCGACAAGCTGATCTCCTTCATGCTGGACGACGATGTGGCACAGGGTCCTTACTTTAAGCAAGAGTGGCAAGGCATGAAGGCCACCAGCTCCATCATCTCCGGCGGCATGAATGCGCTGCGTCTGCCAGGCTTCTTTGCGAATCTGGGCCACGGCAACGTGATCAACACTGCAGGCGGCGGCGCTTACGGCCACATCGACAGTCCGGCTGCAGGTGCGAAGTCGCTGCGTCAAGCTTACGACTGCTGGAAGGAAGGCGCGGACCCGATCGAATACGCGAAGGAGCACAAGGAATTTGCTCGCGCATTCGAATCCTTCCCGAAGGATGCGGACAAGCTGTTCCCGGGCTGGCGCGAAAAGCTGGGCGTACACAAGTAAGCTCGGCTGTAGCTAAGCAACGAAAAGGCGCCCCCACTCGTTGGGGGCGTTTTTTCTCCGGCTAATTGGGTTCCCTCCCCCATGCAGGGGGAGGGTTAGCACCCGCAAGGGGTAGGCCGTGATTGTAAAGCCGCTAAAGCGGCAACAACCACGCACGGTAAGGGTAGAACTATTCTTTCATCCCGGCCTTTTTCCGGGCGCGGGAAGAGGTTGTAGTAGTCAGGAGACACCGATGAGCAATATCGATCAATACAAAGTCCACAAAGAGCCGTTCTATCAGGCGCAGTCCGACGAAGTCGCGCTGTACGAGGCGGCCTATGCGGCGCGTCTGCCAGTGATGGTGAAAGGCCCGACCG
>MGWR01000054.1 GCA_001801085.1 Gallionellales bacterium GWA2_60_142
TCTCGAACAGGCGGGTGAACAGCCACTGCTCCCAGCGGTAATACTCCGGCGTGCAGGTCTTCACCTCGCGCGACCAGTCTATGCCCAGCCCCAGCGACTGCAGCTGCTGCTTCATGTATTCGATGTTGGAATAGGTCCACGCGGCGGGCGGCACGTTGTTCGCCATCGCGGCGTTCTCGGCCGGCAGGCCGAAGGCGTCCCAGCCCATGGGCTGCATCACCTCGAAACCCTTCATCCGGTGATAGCGGCTCAGCACGTCGCCGATGGTGTAGTTGCGCACATGGCCCATGTGCAGCTTGCCGGACGGGTACGGGAACATCGACAGGCAATAGTATTTGGGCTTGTCGCCGGATTCGACGGCCTTGAACGCCTGGCGCGCCTCCCAGTGCTGCTGGGCTTGTTGTTCTATGGACGAAGGAAGGTAATTGGGTTGCATGTGACGTTGATTGACTGCCTGATTTTCGGAATGCGGCATTATAGCGGGCCGAAGCCCCGGATGCGCGCCGGGTGAATTCTGGTATAGAATCGCGCCTCAAAATTTTTAATTCTTATTATTAATAATTAACACTGGAGAGAACGACATGTCCCACAAGCACCCCGTTATCGCCGTCACCGGTTCCTCCGGCGCAGGCACCACCACCGTCAAGCGCGCATTCGAGAACATCTTCCGCCGCGAGAGCATCAAGGCCGCCGTCGTCGAAGGCGACAGCCTGCACAGCCTGGACCGCATGGCGTTCCGCGCAGCCGCGGCCGAAGCCACCAAGAACGGCAATCACTCGTTCAGCCATTTCGGCCCTGAGGCAAACCACTTCGACAAAATCGAAGAGATGTTCAAGACCTACGGCGAAACCGGCATGTGCAAGCGCCGCTACTACGTGCATAGCGATGTCGAGGCCGACCAGCACAACAAGCACTTCAACCTGACCGACCTGAAGCCCGGCGTGTTCACCCCTTGGGAAGACATCGAGGCCGGCACCGACCTGCTGTTCTACGAAGGCCTGCACGGCCTGGCAACTGACGAAGCCAAGGGCGTTGATGCCGGCCGTCACGTGGATCTGGGCATCGGCGTGGTGCCAGTGGTCAACCTGGAGTGGATCCAGAAGATCCATCGCGACAAGGCCGAGCGCGGCTATTCCGCCGAAGCGACCGTAGACACCATCATGCGTCGCATGCCGGACTACATCAAATACATCACCCCGCAGTTCTCGCGCACCGACATCAACTTCCAGCGCGTCGCGACCGTGGACACCTCCAACCCCTTCATCGCCCGCGACATCCCGACGCCGGACGAAAGCTTCGTCGTGATCCGCTTCAAGGAGCCGAAGGGCGTGGACTTCCCGTACATGCTGAGCATGATCCCGAACGCTTTCATGTCGCGCGCCAACACCATGGTCGTGCCCGGCGGCAAGATGAGCCACGCGATGGAAATCATCCTGGCCCCGATCATGCACGACATGATCGAGAACAAGAAGAAGTAAGCAAGACTGTCATGCCGGACTCAATCCGGCATCCAGAGAGACGGGGACGCGGCGACGCTTCCCCGTTTTGTTTTGTGCGACCAGAAGGCCATGCCGAAATAAATCAGCGCAGCTCCCGATTTATTTCAGCTCGGCAGGCCTAGCGCGCATCTTGGCGGCGACATAGTCGCCATGGGAGATGTGGAGCAGGTCTGCCATCCTGCGCATCAGGTGATTCTCATGGGCGCTGATTTGCCTGTCGGCATAGGCGACTTGCCACATGTATTCGACGATGCGGACCTTTTCCGGCAAGGCCAGTTCGCGGTTGATGAGGGAGGTGAACTGATGCAGGTCATTGGCGGTCTGCGCCGTCCGGCGGCCCAGCTCGGCGAGTTGCGCCACTTCGGCATCCGCCAACTGAAACCGTCCCTTGAGGATGCTCAGTATCGCGGCCTGTTCTTCGTCGGTGCTTTCGGCATCCGAACGCATAACCTCGATCAGCAGCACGGCGGTGGCCAGTTGCAACGAGTGTTCGGGGGGACTCTCGCCATTGGCGGGAGCGATGATGGCGGATAGAAAATCGCTTAGTTTATTCAGCATGGCTGTGTTCTTCATGTAGGCAGGCAGCTCCCGGCGGGAGAGCCGTGCGCTAGTAGTGCGGCGGCCTTTCGTTTGCGGGCATGCCGCCATCCTTTGCCGCCGACAGGGCCTCGATGTGTCCTGCCAGCGATCTGCAAACCGCTTCCAGCCGCTCCAGCTTTTGCTGCTGCTGATAGATCGTCTTGCTCAGTTCCTCGATCATGTCTTCCTGGAAGGCGATTTTTGTTTCGATGTGTACTAAGCGATCTTCAAGCATGTGGCGATCCTGAGAGTTCGGCGGCAGGCCGGGGGATGGCGTGCATTCTAGCGCGGGGCCGGAATTCATGCCGGGGAGCGGAACTGCGTGTTCGCGTGCAATGCGGTACGATTCCGCCTTCGTCGGAAGTTAACAGCAAGGGAGATCGTTTATGCCATTCGTCTTTCAGGTCGGGGCGGGAGCTTCGCAGGATAGGCTCGAAAAGCTCATCGCGCTGCGATTGCAGCCAGACGTGGACAAGGACGAGATCGATGCGCGCATCTGGAATTTGTTCGGCGAGACCTGGGCGATCATGTTCACCGATCTGTCCGGCTTCTCGCGACGCTCCGCCGCGTTCGGCATCATCCATTTTCTGCAAACGATATACGAGTCGCAGCGCCTGCTGGTGCCGGTGATCGACCACTACGACGGCATCCTGCTGAAGATGGACGGCGACAGCATGATGGTGCTGTTCCGCAGCCCTGCGAGAGCGGTCGAATGCGCGGTGTCCATGCAGCACACGCTGAAGCAATACAACGTCGGGAAGCCGGATGCGGATCAAGTCTTGCTGTGCGTGGGCATCGGCTACGGCGAGATGCTGCGCATCGGCGATACCGACGTGTTCGGCCCGCAGGTCAACGCGTCGGCCAGACTCGGCGAGGACACGGCCAAAGCTTACGAGATTCTGGTGACGGACGCGGTGCGGGATGCTATCGGCGAGCATGACGGCATGGCCTACGAGCCGATAGACACCGTTCCGTCCGGCGCCAATTCGGCTTATCGGGTGGCATACCGGTAATCTCTCGCCCATCTATCTCCCGGAATAATGGACATGAGTTCCCGCCGGAATTCCGGTCTCAATCCATTCCGCTTTTCCCTGTAAGCGCTACACCCAAGACTAACTTGAATCTAATTGACGGCAGAACGTTCGTTCTCTATGATGCGCCTGCCGTTTTGCCTAGCCCGCAATGTCAGGAGCGCTATCCATGAGTCCACAGCCAGCCATCTTCGAAGAACATGAAATTCGCCGCGTGTATGACGAGGCGACCGAAACCTGGTGGTTTTCGGTGGTGGACATCGTGCAGGTGTTGACGCAGCAGCCGGATTATCAGACGGCCCGCAAATACTGGAACAAGTTGAAAGAGCGGTTAAGCAAGGAAGGCAGCGAGTCGGTGACAAATTGTCACCGACTGAAATTGAGCGGCGAAAATTATCTGCCGCCATCAAAACAAAAAAGCATCGCGAAAAAATAAATGTGTGCATCTGTTTGTAGTCTCTGTCTTCTTCCCGATGCGTCGGTTGTGTATGGCTTCTGTGGGATAATCCGCCCATGAATTCCCACCTGCTTTCCGGTCTCAATCCCGAACAACGCGCCGCCGTCGAACTCCCCGCCCAGTCCGCCTTGATCCTCGCAGGCGCGGGCAGCGGCAAGACGCGCGTGTTGACGACGCGCATCGCGTATCTCATCAATACCGGACAGGTTTCGCCGCACGGCGTACTCGCGGTGACGTTCACCAACAAGGCGGCGAAGGAGATGGTGACGCGGCTGTCGGCGATGCTGCCGATCAACACGCGCGGCATGTGGATAGGCACTTTCCACGGGCTGTGCAACCGCATGCTGCGCGCGCATCACCGCGAGGCGAATCTGCCGCAGACCTTCCAGATCCTCGATTCCGGCGACCAGCTCTCGGCGATCAAGCGGCTGATGAAAGCGATGAACGTGGACGACGAGAAGTATCCGCCGCGCGAGATGGCGAACTTCATCAGCGGCAGCAAAGAACAGGGCCTGCGCGCGCACGAGGTGGAGGCCTACGATCCCTACACGCGGCGCAAGGTCGAGGTGTTCGCCGAATACGACGCGCAATGCCAGCGCGAAGGCGTGGTGGATTTCTCAGAACTGTTGCTGCGCTGCTACGAGCTGCTGTCGCGCAGCGCTGCGCTGCGCGAACACTATCAGGAGCGCTTCAAACACATTCTCGTGGACGAGTTCCAGGACACCAGCCCGCTGCAATACCGCTGGCTGAAGCTGCTGGCCGGGCGCAGCAACGCGCTGTTCGCGGTCGGTGACGACGACCAGTCGATCTACGCCTTCCGGGGCGCGAACGTCGGCAACATGCAGGAGCTGCTGCGCGACTTCCATGTCGAGAGCGTGATCAAACTGGAGCAGAACTACCGTTCGCACGGCAACATCCTCGACGCGGCGAACGCGCTGATCAGCAACAACCGCAACCGCCTAGGCAAGAACCTGTGGACCTCGGAGAGCGGCGGCGAACAGTTGCGCGTGTACGAGGCGGCGAGGGATGTCGATGAGGCCGGCTTCATCGTCGATGAGATCAGACAGCTCCATCGCGACGGCGTGAACCTGAAGGAGATCGCGCTGCTGTACCGCTCCAACGCGCAGTCGCGCGTGCTGGAACATGCGCTGGTGTCGGCAGGACTGTCGTACCGCGTGTACGGCGGCTTGCGCTTCTTCGAGCGGCAAGAGATCAAGCATGCGCTGGCCTACCTGCGGCTGATGGAAAACACCGACGACGATAACGCGCTGCTGCGCATCATCAACTTCCCGACGCGCGGCATCGGCGCGCGCAGCATCGAGCAGTTGCAGGAAGCGGCGAAGATGAATTCGACCACACTGTGGGACGCGGCGGCGCGGGCGGGCGGCAAGGTGTCCGCCTTCGTCGCACTGATCGAATCGCTGCGTAGTGCAACGAAAGATCTGCCGCTGCCGGAGATCATCGACCATGTGTTGGAGCACAGCGGGCTGGCCGCACACTTCAAGAACGAGACCGGCGCGAAAAAGCGCGAGGCCGAAGAGCGGCTGGAGAACCTGAACGAACTGATCAACTCCGCGACGATGTTCGTGCACGAAAACGAGGACGACAGCCTGACCGCGTTCCTGACCCATGCCTCGCTGGAAGCGGGCGAACATCAGGCCGGCGATCAGGACGACGCGCTGCACCTGATGACGGTGCATGCCTCCAAGGGGCTGGAGTTCCACACGGTGTTCATCACCGGCCTCGAAGAGGGATTGTTCCCGCACCAGAACAGCCAGAACGTGGACGGCGGACTGGATGAGGAACGCCGCCTGATGTACGTCGCGATCACCCGCGCCAGACGCCGCCTGTACCTGACCTTCGCGCAAAGCCGCATGCTGCACGGACAAGTGAACTACGGCATGGTGTCGAGCTTTTTGCGCGAGCTGCCGGACGAGCTGCTGCACTGGCTATCGCCGCGCTTCGTCGCGCGCAAGAGCTTCGATTCCTACCTGCCGCCGAGCGCCGATGCCTCGTTCGGCGCCGCACCAGCCCCCACAAGGGCCGACGCAGGCATATGGCGCATCGGCCAGCGCGTGTTCCACCAGAAGTTCGGCGAGGGCGTGGTCACCGGCGTCGAAGGCGGCGGCGCGGATGCGCGCGTACAGGTCAATTTCAAGCACGCCGGCAGCAAATGGCTGGCGCTAGAATATGCCAAGCTCACTGCCGTGTGATGCCCCGCCCTGCGATGCAGTCCCGGACGAGCGGCTGCGGCTGATTGTCGATAGTTATCGGCGGCTGACAGGTAAGGAGCTGCTCGACGAAATTCCGGATAACGACGAAGCATTGCACCACCCGCTCTGGAACGCCCCCCGCGCCATCGTCGCCCACGGCACCGAAGCCGATCCGGTGTTTTTCTACGGCAACCGCCTCGCGCTGGAACTGTTCGAAATGAGCTTCGAGGATTTCACCCGCCTGCCTTCGCGCTTCTCCGCCGAACCGCTGGAACGCGACGCGCGCGCCCGGCTGCTGGAGCGGGTGGCGCGGCAAGATTATGTGGACGACTATGCGGGCGTGCGCATCTCCGGCAAGGGCAAGCGCTTCATGATCGAAGCGGCGACGGTGTGGAACCTGATAGACGAAGCAGGAAACCATCGCGGGCAGGCCGCGACCTTTTCCGACTGGCGGGCGCTATAAACGTAGTTACTGGGCCGGCGGCGGGAACACCGCAGCGATCTTGTCCGGCACCTCGCCCTTGGCCGCCTGCGCCATCGCGCTGTATTCCAGCACCGCGGTGATCATCACCACGATCAACGTCGGCATCAGCGCGATGCGGGTCATCGCGGTCCACATAATGGAACTCATGTTGGCGTCATCCGAGATGCTGCTGAGCAGCCATGCGACCAGGACCAGCGCCGCGGTGAGCGCATAACCCAGCATCAAGATCTTGCAGCGCCGGAAGGCGAGCCGCCAGTGCGCGGCGACGAACCACGGCAGCGTGCCGTTGCGGCCGCGCATGTAGATGTAGGCGATCAGCGAGCCCGAGAAAAATAGCGGAATCAACAGGCCTATCATGCCGATCTTCAAGCCGATCACCGCCGGGGTCATGAACAAGTCGAACAGAAACAGGCCCAGGATGTACAGGTTGTGCGGCGCTTGCGCGTTTTTGCGTTCCTGGATGGTGACGGCGGAATATTGCATGTCAGGCCTCGATATCGATTACGGTAGATTGGCTGGACGCCAGCTCGTTCGGGAACGGGAAGATGTTGCGGTAGCTGACGTACAGCGAAGTCAGGCCGAGCGGCAGCAGCACGATCAGACCGAGGCCGAACGGGATGAAGCCGAGCACCAGTGCAAGTATCTGCATGATCAGGCTGTACAGGGTGTAGGGGACGATGTTACGCAGCGAGCCGGCAAAGCTGGCGCGCAGCGCGGCGACCGGCGGCACGTCGCTGAAATACACCAGCATGGGCGCGTATTGCAGCGCCAGCATCAGCGCGAACATCAGCGCAACGCCGACCATCAGGCCGAGGGCGACGCCCGAGCCGGCAGTCCACATCGCGTCGACCAGCATCTGCGGATCGTTGGCGGTCTTGAAGTTCTCCAGCAGCGTGGTGAGTGCGTCGCCGCCGATGAGGATCACCAGCATCGACGAGATCAACGCGCCCAGCAACATGAAGCCGCCGAGCGAAACCAGCGGCGCGGCATGCGTCCTGAAGCCGGCAAAGAGGTGCGTCAGCTCGATCTCTTCGTTTTCTTCCAGCGCGCGGCAAACGCGCATGTAGCCGGCCATCAGAACCGGCATCAGCAGTATGGCGACCAGCGGCCCGAACACCGGGATGGCGAACGCGAGAATCATGCCCAATGCGCCGGTCAGCGCGAGGGAGATTGCCAGCAGCGGGTTGTGCATGATCAGCTGCCAGCCCTGTTTCACCCAGGTCCAGCCGCGCGCGGCGTTCAGTTTGCGTATTTCCATGTCGCCTCCTATAGCCAGACGGCCTGCGCCGTCGCGATGTGGTTGCGCAACACGCGCTCGAAATGGCGCGGGTCGTGCGCGTTGATCAGCTCGCCGTCGCGCGGCAGGTGCAGGTCGTACAGACGCGAGAGCCAGAAACGCAGCGCGGCCAGCCGCAACATCGAAGGCCAGGCCTCGCGCTCGGCGTCGGTCAGCGGACGCTCCGCGTGATAGGCGCGCAGGAAAGCCTGAGCGCGCGCGGCATCCAGCCAGCCTTCGGCGTGTTGCATGCACCAGTCGTTGACGGTGATCGCCACGTCGTACAGCAGCGCGTCGCTGCAGGCAAAATAGAAATCGATCAGCCCGCCGACGCGGTCGCCTTCCAGCAGCACGTTGTCGCGGAACAGGTCGGCGTGGATCACGCCCTGCGGCAGTTGCACGGAACCGTTCTGCGCATGCAGCGCAACTTCGCCGTCGAGCAATGACGCCTGATCCGCGTCGAGGAAGGGGCGCACCAGCGGTGCGGTCGCCGCGCGCCAGGCCGCACCGCGCGGGTTCGGCATCACCTGCGAGAAGCTTTGCCCGGCGATATGCATCTGACCCAGCATCGCGCCGATGGCCGCGCATTGCGCCTCGCCCGGCGCGGTGACCGACTTGCCGGAGAGGCGCGTCGCGATGCAGGCCGGCTTGCCGTTGAGCGTGCCGAGGAACTGGTTGCGGCGGCTCGCCACCGGGCTAGGGCAGGGTATGCCGTGCCGCGCCAAGTGCGCCATCAGGTTCAGGTAGAA
>MGWR01000055.1:0-11993 GCA_001801085.1 Gallionellales bacterium GWA2_60_142
GCGGCGGAACGCATCGCCACCAAGGGCGTGGCATCTACCCAGCCGATCGCGACCAACGAAACCGTGGAAGGCCGCGCCAGAAACCGCCGCGTCGAGATCCGCACGACGGTGCGGGTAGAAAACAAACTGCGCGTCGAGTAAATCTCATGTACCCACATTTTTCGGCCAATACCACAGCCACTACGCAAGCGGAATGCCTACGGCGACCAGAGCTCACTGTATTCCCGGCAGAAAACCGGGGTCTTTCAGGCCCTTTTCTTCAATTCACTTTCACGTGCATGCGGCGAAAATCCCGCATGCTCAAAATAAGGCATCAATATCAACATAGCTATTGCTCGGGTCGCAGGGTTCTTCCACGCGCAGCCTTTTCTCATCGGATTGTTGCCTTCGTCCGCCCAAACCAACCAATGCAGCCCTGAATGCGAACACTTCTCGCTTCGTCCGCCATAACGGCCACCAGAAACGCCCTGTTGCTACTGGGCGTTACGCTGTTGGTCGCCTGCGCGGCCAAGCGCGAGGCTTACGACGTGCCCAAAGTCCATTTGCCGGGAAAGTTCGCCCAAGCGCCGGCGGTGGTTGATGCAACCCTGTCGGCAGCATCCGAAAACGCCGCATCCTCGACACCAGCCACACCGGCGGCATCGGGCGTTCCGGCTTTGCCAGCCGGTGCGGCCGACGCAGCCCAACAGGCGAAACAACCGATCCCGGCCTCCCCGCTCAGCGCCACGCTGCCGGAATGGTGGCGGATGCTGGGCAGCGAAGAGCTGAACCACTTGATCGACCGCGCCCTGGCGAACAATCACGACCTGCGCATCGCTTCGTTGCGAGTCGCCCAGCTCAAGGCACGGATGGAGATCGCAGGAGCGGACAAGCTGCCGACGATCACCCTGCCGATCCGGACCGAAACCAATTATCCCGAGTGGGGAATCGGCAACCCCAACAACAGCAACCGCTCGCGTAGTAATCACCAGATCAGCCTGCGCGCGGACTGGCGTCCGGATCTGTGGGGCGAGACCGCTTCGATGTACGAATCGGCCGAATTCCAGTTGATGCGCGCAACCTATCAACGCGACGACATGCAGCGCATCGTCGCCGCGCGCATCGCCGCCGATTACTTGGAATATCTGTCGCTCAACGACCGTTTGCGCGCAACCCGCCAGACCGAAAAGACCCTACGAGAAATGTTCGAATCGGTCAAGGCGCGCATGGATATCGGCGACGCTACGATCACCGATCTGGAGCAGCAGCGGGCCGCCGGCTATGCGGTTCGCGCCACCATCCCGGTGCTGGAACAGCAGCGCGTGGTATTGCACAACCGCATCGCCAGCTTTGTGGGCACGGTGCCGGAAGAACTGAAACTATCCGGACAAGGAATGGATTCGGTCGTTTTTCCGGCGGTGCTGCCCGGAGCGCCTTCCACGCTGCTGTTGCGGCGACCGGACGTGCGCGCGGTCGAGGCGCGCCTACTGGCGGCGGACGCGGACATCGACGTAGCCCGCGCGCGGCTGCTGCCCCCGCTGGACCTCACCGCCCAGGCGGGTTTCGGCAGCTTGTATCTATCGCGCCTGTTCTCGTCTCCCACTCTGTGGTGGCAGACGATCGCCAACCTGTCGATTACGCTATTCGACAGCGGCAAACGCGACAATGAAGTGAAATTCGCCAAAGCGATGCACGAGGAGATGGTCGAAACCTATATACGCGTGCTCTACGATGCGGTGCGCGAAGTCGACGACTCGCTCGGCGCTATCCGCCACATGAGCAAGCAACTGGAAGAACAAAGCATCGCCACCGAGTCGTCCTTCCGTGCATGGAATTACAGCCAGGAGGCCTATCATGCGGGCGCGCTGGATTATCTGGTCGTGCTGGACACCGAGCGCACCTACCACCGCCATCTGGACGATCTGTACCGTTACAAGATGGAACGCTACCGCGGACTGGTCGATCTGTTCAGCGCACTTGGCGGCGGCGTGCATATGGGCGACAAGCTGCCGGGCAAGGGCTACCGGCCCGAGCCAATGCCGGACGAAGTCGATTACGGCGTCGTTCTGGATGCCGTTGTCGCCGGCCTGCATCCGCTCATCAACCCCGCCCCGCTGGGATATGACCACGTCCCCGTGCCGCTCAGCCACGAGGCGAACGAGCCCGCCCAAGACAACCCTTCCATCGCGCTCGATCCGTCCACCGACGACAATCACGAAATCGGCTATGCCTTCCAGGATCCGCTGATCCTGGCGCTGATCCGCACGGAGCAGCACTCGATCGGCCAGACCGAAGGGATAGACTGGGATGGCAATACGCTGCGCACAGACCGCGAACGCTGGCTGGTCGAGTTGTTCGGCACGTTCGACCGTAGCGCCATCTTCCCGGTGTGGCGCGATCTGCGTGCCCGTTTCCCCTTACTGATCAAAGACCTCAAGCTACTGCCGCGCCGGCAGGACAACACTCAGGTCAATGAAATGGAACGACAATCCTGGTACCGGCTGTTCGTTTCCTCATTCCCGGATCGTCAATCGGCGGAAGAAGCCTGCGCCACCCTGCGCGCCGGAACCCGGCACTGCGGCATCGTGTCGTCCAGAATGCTGAACGACAACGATCCGTTCAACGCGGGTCGCACGCTGAACGATTCGAGAGCGAAGCCGACTTCACCCGCCGCCAAGCCGGCAACTCCGGAGCCGAAACCAGTTACTCCCGAGGCAAAACCTTCGCTTCCCGACACCGAGACTCAATCGCCGGCCTCCAAGACCGAAGCCGAAAATGTCTCTCCGGTCTTGCCTGAAGCAAGTTCCCTCCCTGCCCAAAAACCTGAAAAGACGAACGACTCCATTCCCGCACCCGCCATTACCAACGATAAGCCGATTGGTCAGGAATACTGGCTGGTGGAGCTGCCGCCCGTGCATGACCAGCGCGCGATCGCCACCGCTTGGCGGAATTTGCACGACCGCTTCCCCGCACAGATGAAAATCCGCACATTGCTGACGCGGCAACAGAATGATGCGGATGCAAGCGACAAGGAACAGCTCGCTCGCTACCAACTGTTCATCGCAAAATTCGCGGAAAAAGACATGGCGGTGGAATTCTGCGGCATGCTGCATGCCGCCGGACAGGCATGCACGGTGCTGTCGTCGCGCTCCTTTGCCCAGGACGATGAACTCAATCAGTCCTGGGCCACGAGCCGCAGCTTTATCTATCGGCAAAAAGAGGCTGGACGACAATGAACGACCGCCACAAACCATTTGCCGACCTGACTCCGCGCCAATTGCAGATACTCAAACTGCTGCAGGCCGGCAAACCGAACAAGGCGTTGTCCGAAGAGTTGGGGATCGGATTGGGCACGGTCAAGCAACATCTGGTGGCGTTGTTCAAGAAACTGAACGTCAAGAACCGCGCCATGGCGGTATCGCTGGCGATCGATCTCCAGCAGGAACAGGAAACGTCGCGCCCCTCGTCCCTGAGAACCACGGTTCTGCTGGACAATCGCCCCTGCGTAGTGCTCAGCGTATCCCTGCCGCAAGATGCCCCCCCGCAGATCGCTCGCCTGATGCATGGCAGCCTGGCGTCGATTGCCGCAGCCAACGATGCCATTTTCCTGGCCCGTCCCGGCAACGCCGGGGATGTCATTTTCGGTATTCAGCGCAGCACGGAATATGTTGTTGCCGTCGCGTTGCAAACGGCGCAAGCCGTTCACGGCGATCTGCTGCTTGCCGACGCCGACATGGCGGCACAATTGCGCGGCTGCCTGACGGCCGGACATGCTTTTGCCAGCATGCAGCGCTTCGGCGGATGGACCGGCGAAGCGCTGGCCAGCGCGGCCATTTCGTCGGCGCGCGAACTGCTCGACACAGTCGCACCCGGACAATTTTTCATCGATAGCCACGCCCGCGATCTGATCGCCTTATTCGGCATTGATGGATTGCCGGAGAGTGTCTCGCCCATGTCGTTTGCCCGCCTCGATCAATTGCTCTGGAGCGCCGAGCGACCGAGATACGAACTGGTCGGTCGCGAAGCCGAGAAAAAAGCATTGTCCGCAACCCTGGAAGAATCCGCCCAAGGACGCGGCAGGCTGCTCCATCTTGAAGGTGAGATGGGAATGGGCAAATCGCGCTTGTGCGAAAAGATGTTCCGTCTTTGCCTGAGCCGATCCGGCTGCGCATCGTTCTACCGTTGCCTGCCGGCGGCGCTGGGTCAGCGTTATTACGATACTTCAAGCCGCGAATATTGCGCCATCGAAGACATCGACGCCCGGCTACGGTCTCGGCCGGAACGGCTGCCGGAACTGGTGATCATCGACGACATCCATCTGTTGCCCGCGACACAGCAGGCGGTGCTCGCTAGCGCTGCGGCAACAGCCGTGCAACTCGGCAAACTGGTCGTTTTTGTCGGCCGCAAGGTGGTGCGGGCTACAGACACTCCGCCGGCAGAAGTCATGACCTTGCGTCGCATGCCGCCCCAGTCGCTACAGGGTCTGGTGCGCCAGGCGCTGGGGAAAGACATCATCAAAAATCGGACAGACAAGGTGCTGAACATCTGTAGCGCAGCAGCCGGCGTGCCGTTATTCGCCATTGAGCTGGCGCGCCATCACAAACATGACAAACAATTGCCGCTCACACTGCAAATCGCCATCAATGCGCGTCTCGACGGCCTGCATTTGGATCGGGGGCTGCTGCGCGAGGTTGCCAGGCAAACCGCCGGCATCAGCCTTGGGGATGCAGCGCAAAATATGGGAGAGAACATCGAGTCCGTCCGGCGGCAAACAAGCAACTCGGTAGCCGCCGGAGTATTGAGTCTCACCGCCGACGAATGGATTTCGTTTACTCACCCGCTGCTGCGGTTAGCCATCAACGATACGATTACAGATTGACATGAAAACGTTCTTTTCCAATCGCTGGAAAACCCGCCAATCGAAGCCGACGATTAAATTCGCTGCGCTGTCGCAACTCCTGCACTCGCCCGATCTGCGTCGCTTGCTGCCCCTGTTGGGGCTGTCCGCGCTGCTGTCCAACGTGTTGGCGCTCGCACTACCGCTCGCCATTTTGCAAATCATGGATCGCGTTGTGTCCAACCAGTCCGTCCAGACATTGATCTTCTTGACGATAGGCGTTGTTTTCGCCCTGATTCTGGAAATGATTTTGCGTGAAATTAATGAGGTCATCACCAGTTGGCTGGGCGCGCGCTTCGAGCATGGTGCCACGGTAGCCTGCCTCGAACACTTGATGAAAGTGCCGCTTTCCCGTTATCAGCGCGAAGAACCGGGAGCCAATGCCGAGAGAATTCTGGCGGCATCGAGAGTGGCCGAATTCTATTCCGGCAGCGCCTTGCTGGTTTTGTTCGACCTGCCGTTCGTGCTGCTCTATCTGTCCATCATCGCCATGATCGGCGGTCTCCTGGTTCTGGTTCCGACCGTGCTGCTGCTCCTGTTCGGTTTCATGATCTATTACTTCGGCAACTGGATGCGCGATCAGGTGCATCAGCGCAACATCCTCGACGACCGCCGCTGGGGCTTCCTGTCCGAAACGCTGTCTGGCATCCATTCGGTCAAGACCCACACGATGGAGTCGCTGATGCAGCGCCGTTACGAGCGCCTGCAAGAGTCCAACGCCAAGCTGGGCGATACGCTGGCGCACGGCGCTGCCCGTTCCGCCAACTACCGAAATCTGTTCGGCCAAGTCATGATCGTCAGCGTCGTATTCGCCTGCGCATGGTTTGTCATCGATGAGCAAATGACGCCAGGCGGTCTGGCGGCCTGCATGTTGCTGTCGGTGCGCGCATTGCAACCCTTGCGGCGCACGCTGTCGGTATGGATGCGCTATCAGTTTTTTGTCGCGGCCAACGAGCGCCTGAACGAAGTGCTGGCAATGCCGTGCGAAGACGACGACGGCAAACTTCCGATTTCGCCTGTTGTTCGCGAACTAGTATTGCGCAATGTCACCCTGACGCACGAATCCGACGCAATCGTTTCCAATCTCGCCTTAACCAAAAAAACGGTATTCGGCGGTGAAATTCAGCAGCGCGAAATAAAACCGCTGTTTTCCAACCTGTCGCTAACCATCAAAGCCGGCGAATACATCGGTATTCGGGGAATCAGCGGCAGCGGCAAGTCATCTCTCCTTTCGCTGATAAACGGTACGACTCGCCCCAGTTCCGGGGAGGTGCTGGTCGATGGGCTGCCCATCGTCAATTTCGTTTCCGATAGCGTACAGCGCGAAATCTCCGTTTTGCCCCAAACCGGCTCGGTGCTGGCGGGAACGATTCTGGAAAACCTCACGATGTTCGATCACTCCCTGAACCAGGAGGCGCTTCGACTCAGCCAGAAATTGGGATTGGATAAATATGTGTCCGGCATGCGGCTGGGATATGAAACCACGATAGGCGAAGGAGTCGGCAACACCTTGCCCGCCGGCGTGATTCAACTCATTACCATTGTCCGGTCGCTGGCGTGCAATCCCAGCGTCGTCCTGTTCGACGAAGCCAACATGTCGCTGGACATGGAGAGCGACAAACTGTTGCGCGAATACTTTGCCGAACAAAAAGGGAAATGCACCCTGATTCTGGTCACGCCCCGCCCTTCTCTGATGTCGCTGGCCGACAGAGTCTATTCCCTGGTTGACGGTCACCTGGAAGAAGGCCTGATTCAGGCCCGCCCGGAAGATGCCGTCTCGATGTTGACGACGCAATACGCGCGCCCGGAAAGCAGCGCCAGTCCCGAGCTGGTCATCCACCGGCAATTCGACATTGACACCGACCTTTCCATTTGCCTGTGGCCGCTATTGCAGGCCCTCGACTGGGACGGCAACGCGCGCAATCTGACCGAGGCCATGCCGCACCTTGCGCCACGCCTGGAGTTGTCCGGCCTGTGCTCGACCATGAGCAACCTGAACTTGCTCCCCCGAAAATTGGAATGCAAATTGTCCGGTCTGGATTCCCGTTTGATGCCCTGTCTTCATGTTCCGCATCATCTCCCGGCCCAAGTGATCCTGAAACGCTTGCCGAACGGTAATTTGTGGGGGTTCGACAGCGCCAGCCGGTGCGAAAAGGAAATTTCGGCAAGCACAGAATCTACCGCCGTTTACCTGTTCCAAAAACCGGATACATTAGTCAACCACAAACAACACCCGGAAAAGTGGTTAGGCAACCTGCTGCTGCGCTTCAAGAACCACCTCCTGCTGGCATTTGTCCTGACGGCTGTGAGTACACTGCTCAACCTGACGGCGCCATTCTTCGTGCGCACCATATTCGACCGTGTTCTGCCGACCGGCGACACGTTAATGGCAACCTATATGGTGGTAGGCGTAGCTCTTGCGATTGCCGCCGATGCCGTCATCCGGAATCTCAAAGGCCAGATCATGGCCTACATCGCGGGACGATGCGAATACATACTCGGCAGCAGCATTTTCCAGCGCATCATTACCCTGCCCACCTCATTGATCGAAAGCGCGTCGGTCGGAAAACAACTGGTGCGCATCAAAAATCTGGAAAGCCTGCGCGAGTTTTTCCTCGGGCCGATTGCCGTGCTGGCGTTCGAACTGCCTGCCACGTTGATATTGATTGCCGTGATCGGCGTCATCAATCCCTGGGTGCTGCTGATCATATTGTTCTCGATTACAGCTTTCGCCTTGCTGGGTATGATTGCCCGCAGAACCAGAGAGCGCACCGTGGTAACCGCGTCCCGATTCGCCTCGGCACGCTGGGAATTCCTTAACGAAACGCTGACCAACATGCGCAGTATCCGTTCGGTCAACGCCAGCGCGACTTGGATGGCGCGCTTCCGCGAACTGAGCGCCAAATTCGTACTGGCCGAGTTCCGCGACTTCAAGGTGCAGGCGCGCACCGATGTCATAGCCCAGATTCTGGGAGCGACGACGGGCTTATTGGCATTGGCGCTATCGGCCTATCTGTCGATCACCGGTGCAATCACCAGCGGCACCATGCTGGCCACGATGATGATACTGTGGCGCATCACCGGCCCGATGCAGAACATTTTCGTCGCATCCAATTCGCTGGTGCAAATCGATGCAAATATCCGGCAAGTTGAGAATCTGATGAAGTTGACCGGAGAAACCGATACCGGAGTCACGCAATCGCTACGCCCCGACACTCGAGGCGTGCTGAATTTCAACCGGGTTTCCTTCCGTTACAACAAAGACTCGGATCCGGCTCTACTCGGCTTGACCTTCACCGTAGACCCCGGAGAAATAATGGTGCTTGCCGGCCCGGATGGTTCCGGAAAATCGACGCTGCTTACACTGATAGACCGCATCCATGTACCTCAAGCCGGAACCATTCGACTCGATAACGTGGATATCCGCCAACTGACCGTCACCGACCTGCGCAGCAAGACCAGCTACATGCCGCAACAGTGCCGCTTGTTCTACGGCACGGCAGCGCAAAACCTCCGTCTGGCGCACCCGACTGCGACCGATGAAGAACTGGCCTGGGCGCTCAACATGGCCGGTCTCGATCAGGATATCGGTAATCTGCCCGAAGGACTCAACACCCGGATTTCCAGCAATCGCTCCGGGCAGCTTCCCTACGGCTTCCGCCAACGCCTGTCTCTGGCCCGCACCATCCTGAAACCCGCCCCCATCATATTGTTGGACGAACCGGGAACCGGCATGGATGCTATCGGGGAAGCGGCCTTGCTACGCTGTATCCAGTGGTGGCGCGGGCGCTCGACGCTAATCATGGCCTCGAACAGACCGGGACATATGCGTCTGGCCGACAAGGTGCTTTTCATGCGCCACGGCAGCATCATTGCCAATGGCAAGTTCGATGAAATTAAAGATAAAATCATGCAGGAACTCAGCTAAATGTTCAGAAAATTTCGCGCCAAACCGAAGGGACCCGAATCTTCCGTACAGCACTCGCTCGGCAGCAGAGCCCGCGGTCTGCTGCCGGAAAGCATTCATGTCGAAGAAGAACTGATTCCCGACTTCGTCCGTCCCGCCCTGATGCTGGTAACGGCAACGGTGATTTTGTTCATTATCTGGGCGGCGGTGACCAACCTGAAGGAAGTTGCACGCGCTCCCGGAGAGATCATTCCGTCAGGCGATATCAAGGTAGTCCAACATCTGGATGGCGGAGTCATTTCGGAAATCCTGACATCGGAAGGCCAACTTGTTGAAAAAGGGCAGATTTTATTGCGGGTTTCCGGTTCGAAGGCAACCGCCGAACTCGGACAGATGATGGCGCGGCTGGACGGATTGCGCCTGCGCGAAGAGCGTTTACTGGCAGTTACAGAAGGGAAACTCAAGCCGGACTTCGATGCATTGGAAATAGGCAAACCGGGCATGGTCACCACCCAGCGGGATATTTATCTGGCCCAGTTGGCCGCGCGGGCATCGACACTGGATATTCTGGACAAGCAGATCGAACAGCGCAGGCAGCGCGTCGAACAACAAAGAACCGCATTGGCCGTAGCCAAAGAGCATCAGTCGTTAACGAACGAATTGTCCGACATGCGGGAGGACTTGGCATCTCGCCGCCTGGTCAATCGTTCCGTGCTGCTTGAAACACGTCGCGCCAAAGTAACTGCGATAGGAGAAGTTGACCGTTTGCGCGAAGAAATCGGGATTTCCCAGCAGGAACTGGCCGAATCCATCAGCCGACGCACCGACGCCCAAAATCAACTACGTCAGGCAGCGCTGGTCGAGCTGGGCGCGATACGCGCCGAAATTGCCGAACTTGAAGGCGCAGTATCTCGTTTGCACGGACAGGTAGATCGACTCGTGGTGCGTGCGCCTAATCGGGGTTTTGTGCATGATTTCAAGATCTACAACGTGGACCAGGTCATAGAGCCCGGCGCAATGTTGATGCAGATCGTCTCCGAAAAACCGGTGATCGAAGCCGAGGTTCGTATCGCCACCCGGGATATCGGCTTTGTCAAAGTCGGACAACACGTCAATCTGCGCGCAACCAGTTTCGACTATGCCAGGTTTGGCGTAGCCAAAGGAATATTAAAGAAAATCAGCCCATCCAGCCTGCTGGGTGATGACAAACAGCCCTACTATCGGGGCGTAGTCGAACTCGATAGTCCATATGTGGGCGACACTGCCGCCCACTACACACTCCAACCCGGAATGAGCGTCGAAGCCGATATTTTGACTGGTGAAAAGACCTTGCTGACCTACCTCACAAAACCGGTCATCGATGTCATCAGTCTCTCTTTCAGCGAAAGATAGCCAAATATAACCTTTGGCTATCTATTGTTATTGACCGGCAGTCCGTACTATCCGACCCTACGTACATCATCAGGAGTAGCTGAATCATGGCCAACAACGACGAAAACAACACGCAAAATCCCGCCCAGACACCGGCATCTGCTCCAACAGACGCGGCGACATCGGCCAGCGAAAATGTCCTCTTCGACGACCTGACGGTATTCAGCAACGAACAAGCTCCCGATCTCCTGCTCAACCCGGATCTTTTGTCCATTGCGCCAGAACGCGCCGATGGTGCGGGCAATGAAAATATTCAGGCGACATCCGGCAACAACGAAGTCCGAGACCAGTTAATTCTTGGCGGCAAGCAAGGGGAGGAATATTCCTTTGACCTGCGCAACCAGTCGCCAAGCGAAGGCTATGTCGTCCCAGCCATGGACACGAACAGCGAAGGCGGACAAGATCCTGTACCCTTCGTTGACCAACCGCTTCCTGCAGGTTCCGTAGAAGTAGACAACCCAGGTTTCGTCAGGACTCCGCCGCCAGAACCTCTGGCTCCTGATGTTGTAACGCCTATCGGCGGCCCGAATGCATCTGCCGGAGTTGCTCCGGTGAACCCGACCACTCCGGTGAACCCGACCACTCCGGTGAACCCGACCACTCCGGTGAACCCGACCACTCCGGTGAACCCGACCACTCCGGTGAACCCGACGACTCCGGTTAACCCGACCACGCCGGTTAACCCGACGACTCCGGTTAACCCGACGACTCCGGTTAACCCGACGACTCCGGTTAACCCGACGACTCCGGTGAACCCGACGACTCCGGTTAACCCGACGACTCCGGTTAACCCGACGACTCCGGTTAACCCGACGACTCCGGTTAACCCGACCACGCCGGTGAACCCGACCACGCCGGTTAATCCGACCACGCCGGTCAACCCGACGACTCCGGTGAACCCGACAACGCCGGTTAACCCGACAACTCCGGTGAATCCGACCACGCCGGTGAATCCGACAACGCCGGTGAACCCGACAACCCCGGTGAACCCGACCACGCCGGTTAACCCGACCACGCCGGTGAACCCGACGACTCCGGTTAACCCGACGACTCCGGTTAACCCGACGACTCCGGTGAACCCGACCACGCCGGTGAACCCGACCACGCCGGTGAACCCGACGACTCCGGTTAACCCGACCACGCCGGTTAACCCGACCACGCCGGTTAACCCGACCACGCCGGTTAACCCGACGACTCCGGTTAACCCGACAACGCCGGTTAACCCGACAACTCCGGTCAACCCGACCACGCCGGTGAACCCGACGACTCCGGTGAACCCGACAACGCCGGTTAACCCGACAACTCCGGTTAACCCGACGACTCCGGTGAACCCGACCACGCCGGTTAACCCGACGACTCCGGTTAACCCGACCACGCCGGTCAACCCGACGACTCCGGTTAACCCGACCACTCCGGTGAACCCGACGACTCCGGTTAACCCGACCACGCCGGTGAACCCGACCACGCCGGTGAACCCGACCACGCCGGTGAACCCGACCACGCCGGTGAACCCGACCACGCCGGTGAATCCGACCACGCCGGTTAACCCGACCACTCCGGTTAACCCGACCACTCCGGTTAACCCGACAACTCCGGTTAACCCGACGACGCCGGTGAACCCGACAACTCCGGTGAACCCGACGACCCCGGTGAACCCGACGACCCCGGTGAACCCGACCACGCCGGTTAACCCGACCACGCCAGTGAACCCGACCACGCCGGTCAACCCGACCACGCCGGTCAACCCGACGACTCCGGTGAACCCGACAACGCCGGTGA
>MGWR01000055.1:12010-36865 GCA_001801085.1 Gallionellales bacterium GWA2_60_142
GACGACTCCGGTTAACCCGACGACTCCGGTTAACCCGACGACTCCGGTTAACCCGACGACTCCGGTGAACCCGACGACTCCGGTTAACCCGACGACTCCGGTTAACCCGACGACTCCGGTTAACCCGACGACTCCGGTTAACCCGACCACGCCGGTGAACCCGACCACGCCGGTTAATCCGACCACGCCGGTCAACCCGACGACTCCGGTGAACCCGACAACGCCGGTTAACCCGACAACTCCGGTGAATCCGACCACGCCGGTGAATCCGACAACGCCGGTGAACCCGACAACCCCGGTGAACCCGACGACTCCGGTCAACCCGACGACTCCGGTCAACCCGACGACTCCGGTTAACCCGACAACTCCGGTGAACCCGACGACTCCGGTTAACCCGACGACTCCGGTGAACCCGACGACTCCGGTGAACCCGACGACTCCGGTGAACCCGACGACTCCGGTGAACCCGACGACTCCGGTGAACCCGACGACTCCGGTGAACCCGACCACGCCGGTAAACCCGACGACTCCGGTGAACCCGACAACGCCGGTGAACCCGACGACTCCGGTTAATCCGTCTACTCCGGTTAATCCGTCTACTCCGAGTCCGTCTACTCCGAGTCCGTCTACTCCGAGTCCGTCTACTCCGAGTCCGTCTACTCCGAGTCCGTCTACTCCGAGCCCATCGACTCCGAGCCCATCGACTCCGAGCCCATCGACTCCGAGCCCATCGACTCCGAGCCCATCGACTCCGAGCCCATCGACTCCGAGCCCATCGACACCAAGCCCATCGACACCAAGCCCGTCAACTCCGACAGAAGACAAGCCTGAGGATCAACCGAAGGGGGGAAACAATGGCTTTGGCAACGGAGATCAATCTGCCCCAGGTGATTCAGGCCCACATAACAATGCTGAAAACGCATTAAATGATTCGCCAGACAGAGAGCATGACTCCAAGGATGAGAAGGACTCCAAGGATGAGAAGGACTCCAAGGATGAGAAGGATTCCAAGGACGAGAAGGATTCCAAGGACGAGAAGGATTCCAAGGACGAGAAGGATTCCAAGGATGAGAAGGACTCCAAGGATGAGAAGGACTCCAAGGATGAGAAGGACTCCAAGGATGAGAAGGACTCCAAGGATGAGAAGGACTCCAAGGATGAGAAGGACTCCAAGGATGAGAAGGACTCCAAGGATGAGCACGACTCCAAGGGCAACAATGGCTACGGTAACGGCGACCAGTCTGCCCCCGGCTCTTCCGACTCGCACAACAATGCCGAAAATGCAATGGGCGACAACGACAATGGGAGCAATGACCTGTTCGATCTGGGCGAGCTTTCCAACTCCCTAGATGGGAC
The DNA here is from genome assembly GCA_001801085.1 of Gallionellales bacterium GWA2_60_142. Classification (GTDB taxonomy): domain Bacteria; phylum Pseudomonadota; class Gammaproteobacteria; order Burkholderiales; family Gallionellaceae; genus Gallionella. The sequence goes on from MGWR01000055.1 coordinate 13,367, forward strand.
GGGAGGTCAACCTGCCTGGAACGAGATGATCGAAGTTGATGTCATGTCCGGCAATACGACTTCCGAATACGGGGGCTGGATGTCGGAAATCGATGCTCCGCAATCCGATAGCGGTCACGGCGATGACTCCAAGGATGCCGACCATCATGGCGCCGACACCCACAGCGACAATCTCGGGAGCGACGATAAGATCGAGTGGTAATTCTTGAGTTAGTCATCCTTTAGCAAGCCGACGGGATTCCATATAGGAATCCCGTTTTTTTCGAAATGTTCAAACGGTAAAAGCACCGTGTGGTTTTTCTTTTCGCTTTTGATATTCCGTTTTGTAAACGCTGCGGCGATAATGCCTCAGCATTTTTCGTCACTATTGCTGTCACTATTTATTTTTCATAACGGCAATTAATGAAGCTCAAATTATAGGCAATCACATTCATGGGAATAATGACGCGTCTTTACCACCGCTCCGGTGGACTTACAGAAAATCCATACAAATACTTTTTTATGGATATGGGAGAGAACATCCATATTCACTATCGCGATCTCAGAATCGAACTGAGCGTTCCCGAGTTTCTGGAGTTTGCCGAAGCATTCGAGCGCTGCGCCCCTGCCGTCAAAAACAAAATTGGCCAGGGCTACATGGATGGCGTGCTGCCGAACACGAACGAGTCCAACACATTAACGACAATCGCCCTCGATGCACCATTGAAACATCCGGTGAAATACAACGCCAATCGAGTGTCCATCGAGGAAAACCTCGACGGCTATCATATTCATTTCAGGAATTACAAACTCTTGTTCGACAAAAGGTCGTTCGACAACATCCTGCAAGCGATGAACGATGTCGTCGAGCGAAGGGGAAGTCAGCGCAGCCTGGATGAGGTGCTTCACCTGATTGGATATAACGATCTGGAATACCGTTTGATCGAAACGAACCGCAACGCATCTCCCAACACGGCTCTGGTTGAGATCGAAAACAAATACCTTGGCAAGATCAAGCAGATGTTCAAGGCACTGACTTTTACGAGCGCGGAAGATGCTGGCGTACACATATTTAAAGGCAGCGATATGGAGATTCGTGTCCGCATCGGCAGCAATAAAAATTCCGGGGCTGCGATATCCATCCCTGCGGCCCCGTTTGTGCTTCTTGCAGACTATTTGACTGCCATGAAAAGCGCCATTACGCCGAAGGAAATCAACCTGCTGCGGCTACAAGTGCTCGACGCTTTCGGCATGGTGCGATCCGGGGAGAACCCATATATCAATCTCGACTTTCGCTCTTTCCTCCTGGATCGCGCCAATCAGCGAGTCATCTTCCAAAATTCGACCTCTCGCTACAACGGAGACTCAAACCAGGACTACGCCAAGTTTTCGAACTTTCTGCACAACATAGGATTGTTTTTCGTCAAACCGCTGAAGACGCTATTCGATGAACAAGAGTGCGACACGATCAATGCCACATTTAATAAATATATTCTGGAAAATGTGGCGACGCACCCTTGCGTAAACAAGATATATCTTCTGGGTTCTTCCACCAAAAACAACCTCGGTAAGTATGAAGTTCCCTTTATCCATTTTGACTGGGCCAAACTGGCTTCCGATTTCGATATCTTGCTTGAGATCGACGAAAGTCACCCAATTCCCGAGCACTGGGAGAAAAAGTTTTTTACCGATTACTCGGGCAGCTATTACTACCACTTGGGCGATGTGCCGCATCAGGTTGCATCCCCTTACACAGCGCAATATAGCCACATAAAGTACTTCAACCATCTCATCGAGGCGTATTTATTCTTCCCTTCGAATTGCAATGCGGAGGTCAAGGACAAATACCTGAGCGGCATCAAAGCAGAGCTGATCTATGAAAAAGGCGCTCTTCCACCGCAAAAAAAAAAGCGGAAGATTGGCTAGATAAAACTGCCGACTTGCTGCGCGATGCTTATGGAATTGATGCACCTTCCATTTCAAAAATCGACTTCCCCAGCCACAACTATGTCTATAAAGCAGTAGCCGGGAATGCTGCATATGTCGTCAAAATTTTCAGCGGGCTCGATTTCACGCCACGAAAATCAGGCAGCAAAGCAGAACACATCGACTATGAGAGTGCGATTCTGGACCAATTGGAACGTTGCAACGCTCCTGCCGTTTCCGCACTCCATGATCGACATGGAAATTCCATCCACGAGATGGGCTCACGCAAAGCGATGGTGTTTCGCTATATCGATGGACATGCTTTCGACAACACTCCGGCACACATCGCCAACGCAGCCCAAGCACTGGCACAAGTCCATCGCAGCCTGCCGGAAGATGTAATCGCCACAAGAGATTTCGATTACAGAACTTTCATCTCCCTATGGATTAATCGGTTGCCCACGCTGCGAGCCAATCCTCGCTTCGATGAATGCATTTACGACACAGCCGGGTTCGACAAGCTCACCAAACGAATTGAAGGCTGGCTGGAACTAGAGTCCGATTGGGAAAAACTGACTTGGGTTCATGGTCACGGAGATTTGCACCCGAGAAACTTCCTTTTTCAAGGCGATGCCGTATTCGTATTCGACTTCCAGGCTGCTCGATTCATCCCCAGACTCGAAGATGTCGCCGACGGGATGATCGAGTTCGGAATATGCAAAGATGCACTAACACCGGAACGGATGGAATGCTTCCTTGCTCATTACGAAGCAATCTTTCCTTTGAGCGTGATCGAACGAAGTCATCTGCAAGAATTCCTTCTGGCGGAAGCGGTCACCAAAATCCTTACGACACTGGAAGGCGAATTCCTGTACGGTTACAAAGCTAGCTCCAACAGAATGAAGGCATTGCTCGATTTCTGTCTGGCTAACTAACGAGCATAGCAAGTGCGCCGCCCCTGATGATGAAACTTGCCATACCCGTTCCCCTCTCTCCGGCTCTCTCCCGCAAGCGGGCGAGAGGGACGAGGCCTCGCTACGCGAGTTTCACGTTAACGTAGTGTGCGCTCTTGGCGACACTTATGATGAGCAAGTCCATGTAGGTCGGGCTTCGCCCGACATATCCTCCGCCACCAATGCAGCTATGCCGTTGGCATAAGCTCCAGACAAAATGCAGCACTACACCAGCACCCTGCTCGCGTTATATTGGCGATAGACCCATAGTTGAGATCAGGCCTGAATGAATAGCCCCATGGTATAGATGGTCGCCACGCCGGCGCCGATCAGCAGCACCTGCTGCAGCGTGTCGTACAACCGGGTGCGCTTGTGCAAGCCCGGAATCAGGTCGGCGACCGCGACATAGAGCATGCTCGCCGCCGCCAGCGACAACAGCGTCGGCACGATTTCCTGCACCGACTGCAAGGCAAAATAAGCCAACACACCACCGACCAGCGTCGCCAGGCTGGACAACAGATTGACGCCCAAGGCTTGCATCTTGCTGTATCCCGAATGCAGCAGGATCAGGAAATCGCCGACTTCCTGCGGAATCTCGTGGGCGATGATCGCCAGCGCGGTGACGATGCCCAGATGCACGTCGGTCAGGAACGCCGCCGCGATGATGATGCCATCGACGAAGTTGTGGAAAGTATCGCCGACCATAATCATCGTGCCGCTACGCCCGTGCACATGCGCCGTATCCGGTTCGTGCGCCTCGCAATGAGTGTGGTGGCAGTGACGCCACAGCAGCACTTTCTCCAGCGTGAAGAACAGCAGGATACCGATCAGCACCGTACCGCTCACCTTCGCCATGTCTCCGCTCAGCTCCACCGCCTCCGGTAAGATGTTCAGAAACACCGCGCCCAGCAATGCACCGATGGCATAGCTGACCAGCGCGTTGATCCACTTCGCACTTGCATTCAAAGCGAACAACGCAGCGCCGAGCACGCTCAACGCGCCGCCGAAAATACTGGCCGCAATGATCCAGAGCAGGACAGACATGGAATTTTTCCGGGAAGATCAGGGGCGTGGATTATAGCCGGTTGACGCGCCTATCGCAGAACTGGGTATATGACAAAACCGTCGGGGGTTGCCCGACAGCAAGTCACCTTCTTTTGCTTCGCCAAAAGAAGGTGACTGAAGAAAAGGCGCCCCCGGTTTGCCGCCCCTTCGGGGTTCCCTGCGTTGCTCAAACGGTCAGGCGGCTGCGGAAATCAGTCCTCGCCGACTACCCCTGACCGTTTTCCGCTACTCGGCGGCGCACAGGGGAAGGAAAAACCAAACCCAAAAACCACAAAGGGGCAGCGAGCTGCCCCTTTGCTATTACACCCTGCGCATTTCAAATTCAATGCTGCCCCCGTATCGCTATCCAGTTCGAAGACCGGATGCTGTAGCAGTAGTAAAAACCGTTTACACAAAATTTGGGACACCCTCCGCACTGATTTGACACTTCTCACATCGAATGCTATTTTCTGCACACACTTGGAGCACGGCGCAGCTTGGATTTTATCTAAGTTCGGGGTTCGATTCCCCCCAAGTAAAGGACATTGAATCAGTGCCCTTTACTTGGTGGAAATACCTAATTTTTTAATAGCTTTGGATTAACAGCGTTAATCTCTGCAGCGAGTGCTGCATCCAACCGCGTATATTTAATACTCGCACACTTTAGCAATTGACCAGAAGTAAGGCCTTTTGCACCGCGTAAATCTGCACGTTCGAATATGCAATCACTTAGGTCTGCCTGCTGAAATTCACAGTCCTTAAATGTGGACGCACGAAATATTCCTTTCACAAGTTTGTGACTTTGTAAAATCACAATTTGCAAATTGGCAGCTTATCAACTGCGATTCAGAGAGGTCTATATACTTGAAATTGCAATTAGTGAACCTCGCCTGATTAAAGGATGCTTTTTTGGCTGCCGCCCCTTGAAAGTTAGATTGACTGAAATGTGATTTATCAAAATTGGTTCCGTTTAAGCACGCCCCCATCAATAGCGCATCAATAACCTCCATTTGTTTAAGTTTCGTATTCAGAAGCGTCGATTTGGAAAGATCAAATGATTTGATACCCAACTCCTGAAGTCTCCTAACATTTCCGGCATTCTTAAAAGCGGCTTCCTCTGAATACCAGAAGCGACAATCGTCTATGTTGTCTTTATATAGCTGTATTTTGTCATTCGTTTCATGCCGACCTAAATAAACGTACAAAATAATACTGAACACAAGGAAATCCAACGCGCTGTTGTACATATTCGTTATGAATCCAGCGTAGAACGAATCTTGCCCCCATAGTGAATAGTGAACAAATATCGGAAGTTCGTTATATCCAATTGTTACGATGATTAGTATGACCAGAAATCCAACGAACAGCTTCAGCAGTGTTGCGACTCGTTTATCTTTCAATCTCGCAATACCTCTCTCATTTTGTGATCTCTGGACTTAGGAATAAGCTCCGCAGGCCGGGTAAAGCGCGCTTTTGCGTCGTGACCCAACAGCATATCTTTACTTCAATTCCTTAACGGCTTGCTGTGCTTCAACATGTGCTCGATCCGCGCCTGTGTCTTCTCGGTCGCGAGCAGTTCCATGAAGTTTTTGCGCTCCAGGTCGAGCAGCCATTGTTCGTCCACCAGACTGCCCACATCCACGTCGCCGCCGCACATCGTCTCGGCGATGCGGCAGCCGATGTCGTAGTCGTGTTCGGAGATGAAGCCGCCTTCGAGCATGTTGATCATCGCGGCCTTGAGGGTGGCGATGCCGGTGCGGCCGGCGACGGCGATCTGGCGCTGGTGCAGCGGCGGGCGGTAGGCGGTGGCGGTCAGCGCCCTCGCCTCTTCCTTGGCGACATGCAGCAGTTCGAAGCGGTTCAGCACGATGCGGTCTGACGGCCTGAGGTAGCCCATCTCACGCGCCATCTCGGCACTCTTGGCGACTTCGCCCATGGCGATGTTCTGGAAGTAGCGTCTTAGAAAAGGGAATACATCGATGCGGTTGTCGTTGGCGAAGCGCTGCGCTTCCTGCGCGGCGCGCTGAGCCATTTCCTTGCAGCCTCCGCCGGCGGGCAGTACGCCTACGCCGACTTCGACCAGGCCGATGTAGGTCTCCAGCGTGGCGACGATGCGCGAGCAGTGGATGGAGAATTCGCAGCCGCCGCCGAGTGCTAAACCATCCACCGCGGCGATGGTAGGCACCTGCGCGTATTTCAGTCGCTGCGACACCTGCTGAAATTTAGCGACCACGGCTTCGACATGCGGCACGTTGCCGACCGCGGCATTGAGTACGTCGCCGACTCCACCTCCACCCGCAACCGTGTATTTGATGCGATTCGCGGCCTGCTTGAATTTGTCGAACATGGATGCGTGCTGCGCCGGTTCCTGCACGCCCTGCATCAGTTGCAACAGGTTCGCGCCGTAGGAGAACGGCGGCTCGGTCTGCCACAGGATCAGCGCGCTGAAGTTCGCCTCGGCTTCGTCCACCGCGCGCAGCATGCCGTCCAGCACTTCGTTGCCGACGGTGTGCATCTTGGTTTGGAAGCTCAGGATCGCGATGCCGTCATTCATGTGCCATAGACGCACTTCGTCGGTCTCGAACACGGTCTCGCCGTACTGGGGCGCTTCGCCCAGCAGTTGGTCGGGAAAGAGTTGGCGACGGTAAACGGGCAATGCGGAACGCGCCTGATTGAGACGGGTAACAGGCGAGTAGGAACCCTGCGGTGCATGCACGCCGGTGCGTTCCGGGTCCAGTGCCCATTCCGGTAAGGGCACGTTCGCCATCGCCTTGCCGGCGGCGATGTCGGCGGAGATCCAGCCGGCCACCCGCCGCCATCCGGCGGCCTGCCAGATTTCGAACGGGCCGTTGTCCCAGCCGAAGCCCCAGCGCACCGCGAAGTCAAGGTCGCGTGCGTTGTCGGCGATGTCCTCCAGGTAACGCGCGCAGTAATGGAACACATCGCGGAACACGGCCCACAGGAATTGCGCCTGCGGATGTGTGCTGGCGTGCAGTCCGGCGAGCTTCTTCGCCCAGTCGCGCTCGCGCAGGATGTCCTTCACGCCGTCGTCCACCTTGGCATCTGACACGCGGTATTCATGCGTCTGCAGGTCAAGGACGCGGATTTCCTTGCCTATCTTCTGGTAGATGCCCTTCTTGGTCTTCTGCCCCAGCGCGCCCTGATCCACCAGATAGGCGAACCAACCCGGCAACTCGAAATGCTTGTGCCAGGGATCATCGGTGAGGTTCTCGCGCATAGTGTTGACCACATGTGCGAACACGTCGAGGCCGACGATGTCCAGCGTGCGGAACGTGGCGCTCTTCGGGCGGCCCAGGTAGCGGCCTGTCAGCGCATCCACCATGTCGAAGCCGAGGTTGAATGCGGCCGCATGATGCTTGGTCGCGAGCATGGAGAACACGCCGATACGGTTGGCGATGAAGTTGGGCGTGTCCTTCGCGCGCACCACGCCCTTGCCCAGCGTCGAGACGAGAAAGGTCTCCAGCTGGTCGAGCAGACCGGCCTCGGTCTTCTTGCCCGGAATCAGTTCGACCAAGTGCATGTAGCGCGGCGGGTTGAAGAAGTGGATGCCGCAGAAGCGATGGCACAGGTGCTCCGGAAAGGCCTGCGCCAACTGGTTGATCGACAGGCCGGAGGTGTTGCTGGCGAAGATCGCATGTTCATTCAGGAACGGCGCGACCTTGCGGTACAGATCCGATTTCCAGTCCATGCGCTCGGCGATGGCCTCGATGACGAGATCGCAATCGCGCAATTTTTCCAGATGCTGTTCGTAGTTCGCAGGCTGGATGAAGGCGATCTTCGCCGGGCTGACTGCTGGCGCGGGATCGAGCTTCTTCAGGTTATCCAGCGCCTTGTTCACGTTGCCGTTCGGGTCAGCCTCCCCCTTGTCATTTTTCTGGGCAGGCAATTCGAACAGCAGCGTCTCGACATTGGCGTTGACCAGGTGCGCGGCAATCTGGGCGCCCATCACGCCCGCACCCAGCACTGCCACCTTGCGTATCCTGAAATCATTCGGCATCGCGATCCTCCAAACAAAAAGGGGAAGACAGCGCCTTCCCCCAGGAAAAACGGCTAGAAGCCGTAAGTGTATTGCACGCTCAGTATATTTGTCGCAATAGAACTATAGGTTCCCGACAGATTCGCTTTGCCGGTCGCGGCCTGGTTATCGGTGATCGGCGCATCATTGATAAACAGGTGGGTATAAGCGACATCGATCGCACTGCTCTTGTTAGGCTTGTACTGCCCGCCGAACGACAACCAGACGCGATTCTGGTCCGGGATACGCGCGGTGCGGTACTGGTCTGGCACCGGAGTCTGGTCGTACGCCAGGCCCATGCGGGTCGTCCATTGTTCATTGTAATGATGGTTCGCGCCGACCGAGACACGCCAGGTATCCTTCCAGTTTTCCTGCACCGTGATCAGGTTTGCGCCGCTGGCCCTGTCGATCTTGAGCTGCTTGAACACGCTCCAGCCGGTCCATGTCGCATCGGCCATCACGTCCCACTTGTCGTCGATCCGGTGGAATACGCTGGCGGAAAATGTGTCCGGCATCTTCACGTTCAGGCTCACCGCGCCATCCGGGATCGCCGCGGCCAGCAAGGCCGGGCGGTTGGTGAAGGTGACGGTGCCGGTCAGGGTGTAATCGATGGTGGAGCGATAAGCGAGCCCGACTCGGGTCTGCGGCGTCGCATCCAGCAGGATGCCGAAGTTATACCCCCAAGCGGCATCCTTGCCCTTGATTGTGGACACCCCCTCCACTCCCGCGCCGCCTATCGCCGCCAGAACACCGGCCCCGCCGACAGAGAATGCAGCGGCACTGTAGTTCACTGCACTGGTCAACGTGCCGTCGATAGTCTGATAGTTGAGTCCTGCCCCCAGCGTCAGCGTGTCGCTCGCGCGATACGAAAGCGCAGGATTGATGTTGACGGTCTGTATCTTGGACTGGATCGCCTGGAACCGGCCTATCCATGCCGGATCGTAACTTGTCTGCAAACCGAACGGCACGTTCACGCCGACACCGAACCGCATCGCCGGATCGATTTCCATCGAGAAGTATCCGTTCGGCACATAGCCCCAGTCACCCGGATCTCCGCCGTTGTTGCCGACCGGCTGCAGCAACGCGCCGGCCGCCGTCGCACCCGGCGTGAACTTGGCGGAAGGACGGATCGCATGCAATGCCACCGCCACCTGCTTCCCTTTCAGCCGCGACATGCCCGCCGGGTTGTAGTAGATCGTACTGGCGTCTTCGGCGCTCGCCGCCCCACCCGCAAATGCATTGCCCATGCCGCTGCCGCTCTGCTCGATCAGGCTGTATCCAGCAGCAGCCGCGGCGATGTTGGGAACAGCCGCCAATATGGCGACCATCGAACAGCTCAGCGTAAATTTCTTGAATGTCATGCTTGCTCCTCCCTTATTTTTATAGAAATCCTTTGTGGCGCCGCACCTAGGCTTCCGGCGGCACGAGGCGCGGCTTGCGGTTCTCGTCCACCGCGACATAGGTCAGCATCGCCTCGGTGACCTTCATGCAGGTCGGGCACTCCGGGTCGCGCTGCGAATACACCTCGACGTCCACGGTGATCGAGGTGCGACCGACCTTGACGGTCTTCGCGTAAAAGCTCACCAGGTCGCCGACGAACACCGGATGTTTGAACACGAAGGAATTCACCGCGACGGTCACGACCCGCCCCTTTGCCCGATGCAGCGCGGGGATGCTGCCGGCAATATCCACCTGCCCCATCAGCCAGCCGCCGAAGATGTCGCCGGCGTAGTTGGCATCGGAAGGCATCGCGACCATGCGCAGCGTCGGTTCGCGATTCGGCAGCGTGGTGTTTTTTGTTTGAGCATTCTCGGTCATCGCTAATGTCCCTCGTAAAGTTCGCGTATTTGCTCCGCATAGCGTCGCGTCAGTTCGCTGCGCTTGATCTTCAGCGTCGGCGTCAGCAGCCCGTTCTCTATGGTCCACGGTTCGCGCATCAGCAGCACGCGGTTGACCCTGGCATAGCCTGGGAAGCCGCGCAGATTGCGCGCGATGCGTCTCAGCACCTTGGCCTCGACACGGCTGTCGCTCAGCGCCTCGGGCATGTCGGCGCGGATGCCGACTTCCTGCGCGAAATGCTGCCAGCCTTCCGGATTGACCACGCCGAGCACAACCAGATAGGGATGCGCCTCGCCGAACACCATCACCTGGTCGAACAGCGGATCGTGCAGCATGGCGATCTCCATGTCGGTCGGCGGGATCTTCTCGCCGTTCGACATCACGATGATTTCCTTGGTGCGCCCGGTGATATAAACGTGCCCTGTAACTGAAATATGCGCGACGTCGCCGGTGTTCAGCCAACCATCGGCGTCTATCATCTCGCGCGTCGCCTCCGGGTTGTTCCAGTACCCCATCATCACGTTGGGGCCCTTCACCAGCAGCTCGCCCTTATCGCCGAGGCGCACCTGCACGTCGCGTATCGGCTGGCCGACGCTGTCCGGAAAATTATTTTCCAGATGATTGCCGCTAATCACCGGACTGGTTTCGGTCAGGCCATAACCCTGCACCACCGGCAGCCCGAGGCCGACAAACACGCGCGAAATCTCCGGCGCCAGCGCCGCACCGCCGCTGATCGCGGTGCGCAGCCGTCCGCCCAGCCGGTCGAGTATCTTCTGCGCGACCAGCTTCTGCAACAACGGCCACAGCAAGAACGACGCCTTCCATGGCCCGCGTCCCTGTGCATATTCGAAGCGCGCCCAGCCGGTCTCGACCGCGAGGTGGAATAGCTTGCGCTTGAGTGGTGAGCCTTCGTCCAGCTTGGTGCGAATCGCCGCATAAATGCGTTCGTAGATGCGCGGCACCGAAATCAGCAGCGTCGGCCGGATGAGCTGCATGTCTTCCGACAACTGCGGAATTGAGCGCGCAAATGCCACCGTAGCACCCGTCATCACCGCCAGGTAATAACCCAACGTGCGCTCGAAGGTATGCGACAACGGCAGGAACGAAAGGAACAAGTCGTCACCGCGCACCGTAAAGGTATCCAGACAAGCATGGGCGTTGCTCAAGATATTCTGATGACTGAGCATCACGCCCTTGGGCCTGCCGGTGGTACCCGAGGTATAGACAATGCTGGCAAGATCGGACGATGCGGCCGACAGCGCGGACTGCGGCCGCGCCGCTTCCGGCAGGAACTCCGCCCTGCTCTGCAGGCTGTGGTCGTTGTTGTTCGGTATCTCGTCGATGCTGACGAAACATAGCACGGTGCGCATCTGGTCGCGCACGGTGCGTAGCGCCTGCCACTGCTCGGCACTCTCGAACAGCATCACCTTCACCTCGGCGTTGTTGACGATGTAAGCGATGTTGTCGGGGCGGTCCACGGTGTACAAGGGAACGACGACCAGCCCCAGCGACATCGCGGCCTGGTCGAACATCATCCAGTAGGGGCAGTTGCGCAGCATGATCGCGACGCGGTCGCCGCGATGCAGACCGAGCGAGCTCAATGCCGCCTGCCAGCGCCCCACCTCGTCGCGCATCTCTCGCCAGCTGTAGTCGCGCCATTCGTTGCCGATGAAATGGCGATAAGCGACCTTGTCCGGCGTGCGGCGCACGCGCTCCAGAAACAGCCCGTGCAATGTCACCGCCTGCTGCGGCGTGATCACGTCTTCTTCTTGTTGTTGTACCTGCATCTCCCCTCCTTGATTTTTATAATTTTATTATCAGTCCAGAAACAGATCGCGCTGCAACTCGACGCCGGGCATGACCGCGTATTGTTCGAAGTCGCTTATGCCCGCATCCCTCAGCACCTCCTCGTCGATGAAGAAGTTGCCGCTGCACTCGCGGCTGTTCCGCGTCAATATCCGCCAGGCCGCATCGGCGACGATGGCCGGCTTGCGCGACGCGTTCAGCATCGCTTCCGGAAAGTTGAACTCGATCGCCGCGGTCGCGATCGTCGTGCGCGGCCACAGGCAGTTCACCCCGATACCGTCGTCGGCGAACTCGCGCGCCATGCCCAGCGCGCACAGGCTCATGCCGTACTTGGAGATCGTATAGGCCAGATGCGGCGCGAACCACTTCGCCTTCATGTTCAGCGGCGGCGACAGGTTCAGGATATGCGGATTGGCCGACAACTTCAGGTGCGGAATGCAGGCCTGCGACATCAAAAAGGTCGCACGCATGTTCACGTCCCACATCCGGTCCAGCCGCTTCGGCGTCGTCTCCTGCGTGCCAGTCAGACTGATCGCGCTGGCGTTGTTGACCAGCACGTCGATGCCGCCAAAACGTTCGACCGTCTGCGCTACTGCGGACTGAATCGCCTGCTCGTCGCGCACGTCGAGTTGTATCGCCAGCGCTTGCCCGCCCGCCGCCTCGACCTCGGCGGCGACGCTGTGTATCGTGCCCGGCAATTTCGGATGAGGTTCAGAGGTCTTGCCGGTAATCACCACCTTCGCGCCGTCGCGCGCGCAGCGCAGCGCGATCTCGCGTCCGATGCCGCGCGAAGAGCCGGTGACGAACACCACCTTGTCGCGCAGTCCGGCCATCAGCCGTTCGCCCGCAATTCGTCCGGCGCGAAGTCGTCCACCATGATGACCTTGCGGCGCAGCGCGTAGTCGCGTTCCAGCAGCAATGCCTGTTCCGCATCGATCAGCCCGATGTCGCGTGCCTCGGCGATGCGCGGCAATTCTTCCAGCGCCTTCAGCTTGCCGGCCTTGCGCGCCTTCTCCAGTTCGGCCTGCAACGGTTCGCATTCCAGCGTACTCGCGAGCGCGGCTTCGAGCGCGCCGATAGCATCCTGCTCGTCGGTCGGCAGATACATGCCTGCGGTCAGGCGGTCGCGCGCCGCGCCCGGCTGCATCAGCAGCTTCGCAATCTCGTGGCCCAGCCGGTCGGAAGGCGGCGACAGGCGCAAACCTACCGGGAAAATCAATGTGCCCAGCATCCAGCGCATCGCGGGGTTGGGGAAATTCTGCACGATGCCGTCCAGCGCCTGCTGGATGCGGTACAGCGCGTCCTGCATGGACCAGTGCAGCAGCGGCAAATCTTCGGCAGAGCGTCCGTCGTCCTCGAAGCGCTTCAGCGTCGCCGAGCACAGATACATCAGGCTCAGCACGTCGCCCAACCTGCCGGACAGTTTCTCGCGCCGCTTCAGCGAGCCGCCCAGCATGCCCATCGCCATGTCTGCCGCCAGCGCGAAGTTGGCCGAGAAGCGCGTCAGTTGCTGGTAGTAGCGGCGCGTCTCCGCCCCCGGCGGCGCGTAGATGCCGAGCCCGCCGGTGATGCCGAACACCAGGCTGCGCGCGGCGTTGCTCATCGCGAAGCTGATGTGGCCGAACAGCGCCTCGTCGAACTGCTGCAGCGCGCGCTCCCTGTCCTGCTCGTGCGCCGCGGCGACCTCCTTCAGCACATAGGGATGGGCGCGGATCGCGCCCTGACCGAAGATGATCATGCTGCGCGTCAGGATGTTAGCGCCCTCGACGGTGATGCCGATAGGCGTCTGCTGGTAATCGCGGCCGAGGTAGTTGTCCGGGCCGAGGCAGATGCCCTTGCCGCCGTGCAGATCCATTGCGTCGTTGATGACGATGCGGCCGCGCTCGGTGGCGTGGTATTTGATCACCGCGGAGATCACCGACGGCTTCTCGCCCATGTCCACCGCGAGTGCCGTGAAGCGCCGCGCCGCATCGACCATGTAGGTGTGCGCGCCGATGCGCGCCAGCGGTTCCTCGATGCCCTCGAAGCAGCCTATCGGCACCTTGAACTGCTTGCGTACGCGGGCGTAGGCGCCGCTGGTGCGCGCGGCCATCTTCATGCCGCCGACGCTGCTGGCGGGCAGCGAGATCGAGCGCCCCGCGGCGAGGCATTCCATCAACATGCGCCAGCCCTGGCCGACGCGCGACGTGCCACCGATCACATAGTCGATGGGGATGAACACGTCGCGGCCCTGCGTCGGTCCGTTCAGGAACGCGGAATTCAGCGGGAAATGGCGGCGGCCGAGCTGCACGCCCGGCGTATCCGCGGGGATCAGCGCCAGCGTGATACCGCAATCGGCCTCGCCGCCGAGCAGGCGCTTGGGGTCGTACAGCTTGAACGCCAGCCCCAGCAGCGTCGCCACCGGCGCCAGCGTGATATAGCGCTTCTCCCAGTTCAGGCGTATGCCCAGCACGTCCTTCTGCCCGCCGAATTCGCCGTGGCACACCACGCCGTAATCCGGAATCGCGCCGGCATCGGAACCGGCGAACGGGCCGGTCAGCGCGAAGCACGGCACTTCCTGCCCCGTCGCCAGACGGCGCAGATATTTGTCCTTCTGCTCGTCGGTGCCGTAATGCAGCAACAGTTCGGCAGGCCCCAGCGAATTCGGCACCATCACCGTCACCGCGGCCGTGCCGCTACGCGAGGCCACCTTGGCGACGACCGCGGAATGCGCCTGCGCGGAAAACTCCAGCCCGCCATAGCTCTTCGGCACGATCATGCCGAAGAAGCCCTTGTCCTTGATGAACTGCCACACTTCGGGCGGCAGGTCGGCGCGATTGTGGGTGATGTCCCAGTCGTCCAGCATCGCGCACAGTTGCTCGACCTCGTTGTCGAGAAAGGCTTGCTCTTCAGGCTTAAGGCCGCACTTGGGAAACGCCAGCAACTTGTCCCAGTCCGGATCGCCGCTGAACAGGTCTCCGTCCCACCACACCGTGCCGGCATCTATCGCCTCCTGCTCGGTCCGCGAGATCGGCGGCAGCACCTTGCGGAATATCTTGAGGATGTTGCTGCTGACCAAGGCACGGCGCAACGTAGAGACACCGAACGTCAGGATGAACAGGATCAGCAGCACGTAGACCACTTGCAAGGCAGTGTCCGAAATGCGCGACTGGATCGCAACCACGGGAACAACCACCATCAGCGCCAGCATCCAGCTCACGATGGACGCACGGAAAAACGCCAGGATGGTGAATATCGCCAACGCCAGCAGGATGGTCAAAAACATGTGGATACTCCCCGGTTTTTTCTTGTTGTCTGTCGCCGCACTTTAACGCGATACAAGGAACCGCACAACAACGTAAGGGCACGGCGCGCCGTGCCCTTACCTCATGCGCTCGACCGCCTGCTCGACGCGCTCAACCGCGATGATTTCCATGCCGGGTATCTTCTGCTTGGGTGCGTTGGCCTTGGGGATGATGGCATGAGTGAAGCCGAGCTTGGCGGCTTCCTTCAGGCGCTCCTGGCCGCGCTGCACCGGGCGCACTTCGCCGGCAAGGCCGACCTCGCCGAACACCACCAACTTCTCCGGCAGCGGCTTGTTGCGCAGGCTGGAGACCATCGCGAGGATCACCGCGAGGTCGGCACCCGGCTCGGTGATCTTCACGCCGCCGACTGCGTTGATGAACACATCCTGATCGAAGCAGGCGATGCCCGCGTGGCGATGCAGAACCGCGAGCAACATTGCGAGGCGATTCTGTTCCAGTCCCAGCGACAGCCGCCGCACGTTGGGCGAGTGCGCCTCGTCGAGCAGCGCCTGTATCTCGACCAGCAGCGG
Organism: Gallionellales bacterium GWA2_60_142; assembly: GCA_001801085.1. GTDB lineage: Bacteria > Pseudomonadota > Gammaproteobacteria > Burkholderiales > Gallionellaceae > Gallionella. The sequence continues at coordinate 28,764 of MGWR01000055.1, forward strand.
ACGAGTGCCTTCCTGCGTGACCATCACGCAGGAACCCGCGACTTGTTGGCCGTGCTGCGACAGGAACAGCGCCGACGGGTTGCTGACCTCGCGCAGGCCCTTCTCGGTCATTGCGAATACGCCGAGTTCGTTCACCGCGCCGAAGCGGTTCTTGAACGCGCGGATCAGGCGGAAGCTGGAATGGGTGTCGCCCTCGAAATACAGCACGGTGTCGACGATATGCTCCAGCACGCGCGGCCCTGCCAATGCGCCCTCCTTGGTGACATGGCCGACCAGGATAATGGTGATGTTCTGGCTCTTCGCGATGCGCGTGAGCTGCGCGGCGCATTCGCGCACCTGCGCCACCGAGCCGGGCGCGGAGGTGAGCTGCTCGGAATACACGGTCTGGATCGAGTCGATCACCACCACATCGGGCTTGTCCGCGGCGATGGCAGCCTGGATTTTTTCCAGCTGAATCTCGGGCAACAGCCGCAAGCCCTGTGCATCCAGCGACAATCGCTTCGCGCGCAAGGCTATCTGCTGCGCCGATTCCTCGCCGCTCACATACAAAGTCTTCTGTTGTTTGGACAGGTGCGCCAGCACCTGCAGCAGCAGCGTGGACTTGCCTATGCCCGGATCGCCGCCGATCAGCACCACGCCACCCGACACCAGCCCGCCGCCCAGCACGCGGTCGAATTCCGCGATACCTGTCGGCGTGCGCGGCACTTCGGCCGCCTCGACTTCGGACAGCATCTGCACACGGCCCGATGCGGCCAGTGCGCTGAAGCGGTTGCCGCCCTTGGCTATCGTCTCTGCGACCGACTCCACCAGCGTGTTCCACGCCATGCAATGCGGGCACTGGCCCTGCCACTTGGGCGATTGCCCGCCGCACTCGGTGCAGCTATAGATCGTTTTCGGCTTTGCCATGCTGCCTCCAGTGATGCCCCGCACAATAGCGCACAACAAAATTTCGGCGCAAGCCGGAAACACAAAATGCGGACGATAAAAAAGGCGAACTTTCGTTCGCCTTTCGGTGTTGGCGGAGTGGACGGGACTCGAACCCGCGACCCCCGGCGTGACAGGCCGGTATTCTAACCAACTGAACTACCACTCCTTGTGATTCAGTCCCCGTTCAAGGGGTCGGCATTATAGCCGCTTCTGGAATTTTTAGTTCGATATTTGCATGTTTTTTTGCATCGGACAGATAAGCCTGGAACAGCTCTTCGCCGGTGAGCTGACGCAACTGCTGCGCATAACGCATGCGCTTCATCTCGTCAGGCGTCTCGCCCTGATTGACTGCATCGATGCGCACCAGCACATAGCCCTGCCCCGTTTCGGCTCCGACATACTGCGGGAACTTGTCGCCGTTGGCCTGGAATACCTGACGCACCAGCGCGACATCCAGATTGCCGAAGCGCGCGCGGGTGATGCTCTGAACCGGGCTCCAGCTTAATGCCGATTTGTCTCCGCCCTGCAATTGGGCCAGCGCCGCCTTGCCCTGTTCGGCAGCCAGCTTCGATGCCTGCTGCTGGATCAGCTTCTGGCGTATCGCCTGTTGCACCTCGCTCAGTTCGCGTACGGCAGCCGGCTTGTGCTCCAGTATCCGGGCGGCCACCAGCGTGTTCGTTCCCACTTCGATTGCGGCGGTGTTGCGCTTGTTCTTAACGGCCTCGTCGCTGAAAACGGCCTGCAGCATCTTGCCAGTCCACGGCTCTCCTGCGTTCGCGCCTTTCACCAGCCAGCCGCTTTGCTCGATCTTCGCTCCGACCAGCTCGGCAGCCGGCTTCAACGTATCGCTCTGCTCATAGACGGTGTTGCTAAATTTCTCCGCTTGCTCGGCAAACAGGTCGCTCGCCTTCTGCTGGCGCAACTTGTCGGCGATGCTATTACGCACGGCGGCATAAGGCGGCACCTGAGCCGGCTTGATCGCCACCAGTTTGATGATGTGATAACCGAAGTCCGACTTCACCAATCCGCTGATCGCTCCCTGCTTGAGTGCGTAGGTGGCATCCTCGAAAGGCTTAACCATCATGCCATGACCGAAGAAACCGAGATCGCCGCCGTTCGCAGCGGAACCCGGATCTTCTGAATTAGCTTTGGCCAGTTCGGCGAAACCTGCCGGATTCTGCTTGGCCTGCTGCAACAATTTCTCGGCCTTGGCTTTTGCCGCATCCTGCTCGGCCTGTGGCGCAGCCGCAGCGACAGTGACCAGAATATGTGCGGCGCGACGCTCTTCGGGCATACCGAATTCCTGCTGATGCTCGTCGTAATAGCGGCGCACATCCTCTTCCACGACATTCGCCTTGGTCACGAGATCGTCCGCCGAGAATTTCACATACTCGACACGCGCCTGTTCCGGCAACTGGAATTCTTTCTGATTCTGCTTGTAGTAGTCCTGCACAGCGGCATCGGCGACCTGTGCTTGCGCCACAAAGAATTGGGATGGAATCATCGATACGCTGACGGTGCGCTGCTGTTCGTTCAGACGGACGATGTTATCCACTACGCTGTTCGAAGCATAGCCGTTCTGCACATAGGCATCGCGCATCTGCTGCTGAATCAGATCTTCGTGCAACCGCGCCTCGAACATCGGCGGGTTCATGTTGCGGCTCGCCAATGCCGCCTCATAGCGACTCTTGTCGAACTTGCCGTCTTGCTGGAATGCCTCGATGCCGGCGATCAGTTGAGCCACCTGCTGATCCGTCACCGACAAGCCGGCGGCCTTGGCATGATCGAGCAGCAGACGCTGCGCGGTGAGATTGTCCAGCACCGCACGTTTCATCTCAGGATTTTCCAGCATCGCCGCATCGAAATTTGCGCCCATCATCTGGCGCAACTGTTCCTGCTGCCGGCCCAGCGCTTCGTCGAATTCCTGACGGCTGATCTTCGCACCGTTCACTGTCGCCACGACCTCGGCGGAATTACCGGCACGGTTGTACGAATCAACACCCCAGAACGCAAACGGCAGGATGATGACTGCCAGCACTATTTGCACCAGTCGTTTCTTCTCGCGAACAAAATCAAACATAGCGTTATCACTCGAATATTGTGTTCCGGCAAACGCCAGATATGAAAAAAGGCGAACTTTCGTTCGCCTTGATTTGGCGGAGTGGACGGGACTCGAACCCGCGACCCCCGGCGTGACAGGCCGGTATTCTAACCAACTGAACTACCACTCCATAACTTGTGCTGCTTCCAACTATTTTGGTGGGTGCTGACGGGATCGAACCGCCGACAATCGCCTTGTAAGGGCGGTGCTCTACCATCTGAGCTAAGCACCCGACAAAGAACGCTAGTTTACAGCATCCTTCAAACCTTTGCCAGCAGTAAATTTTGGAACCTTGGCTGCCTTGATCTTGATTGTCTCGCCGGTGCGCGGATTGCGACCGGTGCGAGCCGCACGCTTGCCAACCTTGAATGTACCGAAACCAACGAGACTCACAGTGTCGCCCTTTTTCAGCGCTTTCTTGATGGACTCGACAGTGGCATCGAGCGCACGACCGGCAGACGCCTTGGAAATATCGGCGGATATTGCGATTGCATCAACCAGATCGGATTTGTTCACGTAAGTCCCCTTTGTTAGTTAGAAACAGGGTATGCCCTGCATACGGCTTTATATCAAGGCTTTGCGGAGTTGGTCAAGTATGCGCGGAGTATTTTTTCGCCGACTTTCGCCCCGCGAATCGCGAGGCGAAATCACCGTCCTAATGCTTCGTCGCGGCGGCGGATTCAACCTGCTTAGCATCCGTCGCCAACTCGGCTACCGCGATCTTTTCAGCAGGCTCCGACAGCGGCTCCGGTTTGCGCTCCAGCGCCATTTCAAGCACCTGGTCGATCCATTTCACCGGATGGATATCCAGCTTGTTCTTGATGTTGTCCGGAATCTCGGTCAGATCCTTGGTATTCTCCTGCGGGATCAATACGGTCTTGATGCCGCCGCGCTGCGCCGCCAGCAGCTTCTCCTTCAGCCCGCCGATAGGCAGCACTTCACCGCGCAACGTGATCTCCCCGGTCATCGCGACGTCGGCGCGAACCGGAATTCCGGTCAGCGCGGAGACGATCGCCGTGCACATGCCGATACCGGCGCTGGGGCCATCCTTGGGGATGGCGCCTTCCGGCAGGTGGATATGCAGATCGTTCTTCTGGTAGAACTCCTCGTCGATGCCCAGTCGCTTCGCACGGCTGCGCACCACGCTCAGCGCCGCCTGGATGGACTCCTGCATCACCTCACCGAGCTTGCCGGTGGTGGTAGTCTTGCCCTTGCCCGGCAGCACCGCCGCCTCGATCGTCAGCAACTCGCCGCCAACCTCGGTCCAAGCCAGACCGGTCACTTGGCCGACCTGGTTGTTTTTCTCGGCGATGCCGTAGCTATAGCGTCGCACGCCGAGATATTTTTCGAGATTGCGAGCGTTGATCGTCACCTTCTTGTCGCTGCCCTTCAGCGCGAGCGCCTTAACCACCTTGCGGCAGATCTTGGATATCTCGCGCTCAAGACCGCGCACGCCAGCCTCGCGCACGTAGTAGCGCACGATGTCGCGCAGCGCGCTTTCCGAGATGCTGATATCCTCCGGCTTGAGGCCGTTGTTCTTCTGCGCCTTGGGCACCAGATAGCGGTTGGCGATGTTGATCTTTTCTTCTTCCATGTAACTGGAAACATGGATGATCTCCATGCGATCCAGCAAAGGCTCGGGAATATTCAGCGTATTCGCGGTCGCGACGAACATCACGTCGGAGAGGTCGTACTCGACCTCGACATAATGATCGACGAAGGTGCTGTTCTGCTCGGGATCGAGCACCTCCAACAGCGCAGACGACGGGTCGCCGCGCATGTCCATGCCCATCTTGTCCACCTCGTCGAGCAGGAACAGCGGATTCTTCACGCCCACCTTGTTCATGTTCTGCAGGATCTTGCCCGGCATCGAACCGATATAGGTACGGCGGTGACCACGGATCTCGGATTCGTCGCGCACGCCGCCCAGCGACATGCGCACGAACTTGCGGTTCGTGGCGCGCGCGATCGACTGCCCCAGCGAGGTCTTGCCGACGCCCGGAGGCCCGACCAGACAAAGAATAGGCGCTTTCAATTTGTCCACGCGCTGCTGCACGGCCAGATATTCGAGGATGCGCTCCTTGACTTTGTCCAGACCGTAATGATCTTCTTCCAGCACCACTTCGGCAGCCTTCAGATCGGCGCTGATCTTGGTCTTTTTCTTCCACGGCAGACCGACCAGCACATCGATGTAATTGCGCACCACAGTGGCCTCGGCCGACATCGGAGACATCATGCGCAGTTTCTTGAGTTCGGCATCCACCTTTGCGCGCGCTTCCTTAGGCATGTGCGCGGCCTTGATCTTCTTTTCGAGTTCATCGAGGTCTCCGCCTTCCTCTCCCTCGCCCAGCTCCTTCTGGATCGCCTTGACCTGCTCGTTCAGGTAATACTCGCGCTGGCTCTTCTCCATCTGGCGCTTCACGCGGCCTCGGATGCGCTTCTCGACCTGCAGGATGTCGATCTCGGCTTCCAGCAGGCCCAGCAAATGCTCCAGACGCGGACGCACGCCGAATATTTCCAGCACTTCCTGTTTCTGTTCGAGCTTGAGCGGCAAGTGTGCCGCGATGGTATCGGCCAGACGGCCGGCATCGTCGATACCGGCCAGCGAGGTCAGTATCTCCGGAGGAATCTTCTTGTTAAGTTTCACGTACTGGTCGAACTGGGCGATCAACGCGCGGCGCATCGCCTCGGACTCGCTGCTGGTGCCGTCTTCGGCCTCAACGACCTCCACTTCGGCATCGAAGCGGTTGTCGGCGTCGTACACACGCAACACCTTGACGCGCTGCGTGCCCTCGACCAGCACCTTGACCGTGCCGTCCGGCAGCTTGAGCATCTGCAGGATATTCGCCATGCTGCCGATCGTATACAGGTCGTCCTTGCCCGGATCGTCCTTGGCCGCCGACTTCTGCGCGACCAGCACGATGCCCTTGCCCGCCTCCATCGCGGCCTCCAGCGCCTTGATCGATCTGGAGCGCCCGACGAACAGCGGGATGACCATGTGCGGGAACACCACGACATCGCGCAACGGCAACAACGGATGCAGATCGGCTTGTGTGGGATTTGTTGGGGTATCTTGTTCTAGCATGGCTTCAACCTATACGTTAACCGAAGGGTTAGATGGGGATGGCCGCAAATATTTCAAGCATCCCCACCGGGACAAGATAACAAAGAACGAGCGGAGACAGCCGGATCAGGCTGCCTTGTGATTATCCGCATAAATGATCAACGGCTTGATTTCGCCGTCGGCGCCGGTTTCATCCAGCACTACCTTCTCGACGTTATCCATCGAGGGCAGATCGAACATCACGTCGAGCAAAGCATGCTCCAGTATCGAGCGCAAGCCGCGCGCGCCAGCCTTTCGTGCCAGCGCCCGGCGTGCAACCGCGGCCAGCACGCCATCGTGGAACTCCAGCTCAACGCCTTCCATAGCGAACAGCTTCTGGTACTGCTTGGTCAGCGCGTTCTTCGGCTCGGTCAGGATGCGCACCAGCGCAGCCTCGTCCAGTTCTTCGAGCGTCGCCACAACCGGCAGGCGGCCGACGAACTCGGGAATCAGGCCGAACTTGACCAGATCTTCCGGCTCCACGTCGCGCAACGTTTCGCCGGTCTTGCGCTCGTCGTTGCTGCTGATGGTCGCGCCGAAGCCGATGCTGGCCTTCTTGGAACGATTACGGATGACCTTCTCCAGACCATCGAACGCGCCGCCGCAGATGAACAGGATGTTGGTGGTGTCCACTTGCAAAAACTCGGTGTTCGGATGCTTGCGCCCGCCCTGTGGCGGGATCGAGGCCTTGGTGCCCTCGATCAGCTTCAGCAATGCCTGCTGCACACCTTCGCCGGACACGTCGCGAGTGATCGACGGGTTATCCGACTTGCGCGAAATCTTGTCGATCTCATCGATGTAGATGATGCCGCGCTGTGCCTTCTCGACGTTGTAGTCGCAGGCCTGCAACAGCTTCTGGATGATGTTCTCAACATCTTCGCCGACATAGCCCGCCTCGGTCAGCGTCGTTGCATCGGCCATCACAAACGGCACGTCGAGCAGGCGTGCCAGCGTCTGCGCCAGCAAGGTCTTGCCGGAGCCGGTGGGGCCGACCAGCAGGATGTTGCTCTTGGCCAGTTCCACGCCGTCCTTACTGTCGCTCTTCAAACGTTTGTAGTGGTTGTAGACCGCCACCGACAGGATGCGCTTGGCCTTCTCCTGGCCGATCACATACTCGTCCAGCGCCGCGCAGATATGCTTGGGCACCGGTAGATCGTCCGTCTTTTCCGCACCAACAGTCTCGCTCTGGCTTTCCTCGCGCATGATGTCGTTGCACAGCGTGATGCACTCGTCGCACACGAACACCGACGGCCCCGCAATCAGCTTGCGCACCTCATGCTGGCTCTTGCCGCAGAACGAGCAGTAGAGCAACTTGTCGCCTGATTTTTTATCGCCGCTCATTCTTCCTCAAACCTTCCATTCAGATCATGTTGACGCCTGCTATCGGCGCACCGGTTCAAAAATTTACGGACGCTTGTCCAGCACCTGATCCACCAAACCGTATTCCACGGCGGCGGATGCGCTGAGGAAATTGTCGCGATCCGTGTCGCGCTCTATCGTTTCCACCGACTGACCGGTGTGCTGCGCCAGCATCTGGTTGAGCTTCTGCTTCAGGTACAGGATCTCCTTGGCGTGAATCTCGATATCCGATGCCTGGCCGCGGAAACCGCCGAGTGGCTGGTGGATCATCACACGCGAATTGGGCAGACAGAAACGCTTGCCCTTCTCGCCTGCGGTCAGCAGAAACGCGCCCATGCTGGCCGCTTGGCCGATGCACAGCGTGCTGACATGGGGCTTGATGAACTGCATCGTGTCGTAAATCGCCATGCCAGCCGTCACGGAACCGCCGGGCGAGTTGATGTAGAAATGGATGTCCTTGTCCGGATTCTCCGACTCCAGGAACAGCATCTGCGCCACGATCAGGTTCGCGCTGTAGTCGTTCACCTCGCCCACCAGGAACACGACGCGCTCCTTGAGCAAGCGGGAGTAAATGTCGTACGCCCGCTCACCGCGCCCGCTGGTCTCGACGAC